>JAJZYO010000474.1 GCA_021798075.1 Actinomycetes bacterium | reverse complement strand
TCCCCGAACGAGTACACCGCCCCGTTGGCCCCCACCAGCCAGTACCCACCACCGTCTGGGGTCGCGGCCATGGCGACAATCGGGGCATAGAGCTTCTGAGCAACGAGCCCTCCGTAGTAGCGGGCATCGCCGTAGGCGTACACGGCACCGTCGGCGCTCGCCAGCCAGTAGCCCCCGCCGGCGGGAGCGGCGGCCATGGCGACCACGGGGGCGGCCAGCTTGACCCCGACCGGGCTGCCGAAGAACCTCGCCGCCCCGTAGCCGAGCACTCCTCCGTCTTTGTAAATCCCGGAATGTTCCTCTTGCTCCAAGAGGGCCTCCCCGGGGGTACGCCTCGTTGTCGAGGCCAGGCCGGCGGCCGAAGCGGCCCCAGCCGGCGGAGACGCTGCCGGCTGGGCAACTGCCGTCTGGGCTGCCTCCGGCGTCACCGCGCCGGCGCCCCTAGCAATGCAAAGCGCTGACACTAGCGCGGACAACCCTACGAGGACCACCCTCACCCCACCTGGGTGCCCGCCACGGCCCGATGGAGAGCCCTGCACGGGGTCACTTCTTAGCAGGCTGTCGCCAGCAGCGAAAGGCTGGGGGGCAATTCCGGCATTTCGGGCAAAACTCTCACAAACAACAGCGGCTGGCGCACCTGGATCGTCGCCGGCATCCTCAACCGGGTGCAAAAAGCCCTACCGGGCGCGCTCCGCGTCCCGGGACGACAGCCGAGCGCACCGAGAAAGTCAGAGCGCACCGAGAAGGACGGGGGTGACGCCGGCGGGGCCAATTCCAGCGCCGGCGCCGGCAGGCAAGGGCGGGGCGGCGCCGGCAGGAACGGGCGGCGCCGGCGCCGGCAACCAGGGCAGACAGGCGCCGGCACAAGACCCACCCCTCCGCCACAGTGCAAGGGGCTTCGGCCGCCCATCGTCCCGTCGCCGGCGGCGGGGCAGGCAGACTGGGCCCATGGGACCACAGGAACTTTCCGCCGGCCTGCTAGACGAACTGTACGAGGTCGCCCTCAGGGTGGCCACCGGCGCCGCCGGGGTGCTCGCCTCGTACTCGACCAGGAGCTTGCAGCAGGTCGAGACCAAGTCCTCGCCCACCGACCTCGTCTCCGAGGCAGACCGCGCCTCGGAGTCGTACATCCTGGCCGAATTGCGCCGCTCGAGGCCCGAGGACTCGTTCCGCGGGGAGGAGGGTGCCTCTCACCAGGGCAGCTCCGGCGTGTCGTGGGTTGCCGACCCCCTGGACGGTACGACCAACTTTTTCTTTGGCGTCCCTGCCTATGCGGTCTCCCTGGCCGCCGCGGTGGACGGCCGCAGTGTCGTCGGAGTCGTCGTCGACCCCAGCAGAGACGAGACCTGGTCCGCGGCAATCGGGCGCGGTGCCCAGTGCAACGGTTCGCCCTGCCACGTCGCCGCTGGCCGCAGCGAACTTGCCACGGCCCTCGTGGCAACCGGTTTTGGTTACGGCCGCGAGCGCCGGGCCGAGCAGGCCGCCCTCCTGCCTCGGCTACTGCCTGCAGTCCGCGACATCCGCAGGTGCGGCTCGGCGGCGCTCGACCTGTGCTGGGTGGCCGGTGGGCGCTTCGACGCCTACTACGAGTCCCACTTGAACGATTGGGACTGGGCCGCAGGCTCCCTCATCTGCACCGAGGCCGGCGGCGAGGTGGTGAGGCTCGCCGGGGAGATCCTCCTGGCCACGACACCCACGCTCTGCGAGCCCCTCTCGGAGCTCCTCACAGGCACGCCACGCAAGTCACCACGACGGTCACTGCACAGCAGCTAGGTCACCCGGACCGGGCACAACAATGGCACCGGCACCAGCACCGGCACCAACACCAGCACCAACACCAGCACCAACACCAGCGCCCGCACCCCGCCCCTAACCGAACAGGGGCCGGGCCACCGTCTCATAGAGCTCGTTCGGCACGAGCTTCGGTTCCGAAACAGCGTCGGACAGCGGCACGCGCACGATCTTGTCCGCTTGGAGGGCGACCATCGTGCCCGCCCCACCATCGTGCAGAGCGTCGATCGCGTCGATCCCAAACCTGGTCGCCAGTACCCTGTCGTACGCGGTCGGGGTGCCACCCCGCTGGATATGGCCGAGGACCGTCGCCCGGGTTTCGAAGCCGGTCCGCTCCTCGATCTCCTTGGCGAGCACGTTGGCAATCCCGCCTAGTCGGACGTGCCCGAACTGGTCGACCTCGCCCGATGTCACCGAGAGCGAGCCCTCCTTGGGAACTGCTCCTTCGGCCACCACGACGACGGAGGCGACCCGGCCTAGCGCACGGTGCGCCTTCAGCAGTTCGCACACTTCGGCCACGTCGAAGGGCTGCTCGGGCACGAGCACGTCGACCGCGCCCCCCGCGATGCCCGCGTACATCGAGATCCACCCCGCGTGCCTGCCCATCACTTCGCAGACGATGACGCGCCCGTGCGACTCCGACGTGGTCCGCAAGCGGTCGATGGCCTCCGTCGCGATCTGAACGGCCGTGTGGAAACCGAATGTGACTTCTGTCGCCGACAGGTCGTTGTCGATCGTCTTCGGGACGCCGACCACCGTCACCCCCTCGGCGGCCAGCTTGCTCGCCACGCCCAATGTGTCGTCGCCCCCGATCGCCATGAGCGCGTCCACGCCCTCGGCCGCCAGCGTGGCCCGTACCCGCTCGGCACCGCCTCGCTCCTTGTAAGGGTTGGTCCGGCTCGTCCCCAGGATCGTGCCGCCCTTGTCAAGGATGTCGCGGCAGCCCGCCGAACCTAGCGGCACCGTCCTGTCCTCGATCACACCGAGCCAGCCGTCCAGGAAACCGATGAAGCTGTCCCCATAACGCTTCTCGCCCTTGAGGACAGCAG
>JAJZYO010000473.1 GCA_021798075.1 Actinomycetes bacterium | reverse complement strand
CATCGTTGATGCCGTCACCTACCATGATCGTGCGAGCGCGCCCACCTTCTCTCCGGACAATTTCGAGTTTGCTTGCGGGGGTGCACTCTGAGTATGCCTCGTCCGCACCGATCGCTGACCTGACAGCCTGCACGGGTGCGTCGCGGTCGCCCGAGATGACCACTATTCGCTCGACCCCGGAGCGGCGCAACTGGCGAACCGTCCGAGCCGCATCCTTTCGAAGCGGGTCGTCGAACACGAGGACGCCGGCCGGGCTGTGGTCGACGGCAACGAAGACCGCGAGCGAGCCGTCCAGGGCCGCCCTCTGGGACACGTGTTCCGCCCACCCCGGCAGTACTTCGACGCCCGCCCACTCGTGGTTGCCGACGGCGACGTTGTGGCCATCGACTGACCCCTTTACCCCCTTACCAGCAATCTCTTCGACGTCCTCAGGGAGGACCAGTTTGCAGTTGCGCGCTCGTGCCGCTTCGCGGACCGCACCTGCGAGAACATGAGAGGACGCTTGCTCCAGAGACGCTGCAGCGCAAAGGACGTCGTCCGGGCCGAACTCGGGCGCACTGGCAACGTGGCTCAACTTCGGACGACCAGCAGTCAGGGTGCCGGTCTTGTCCACGAGGAGGGTCTTGCACTCTGCCAGCCGCTCGAGAGCGGCACCACCCTTTATCACGACACCGCGACGTGCGGAGCGCGAGAGGCCCGCGACCACTGCTACCGGGGCAGCCAGGATCAGTGGGCAGGGGGTGGCGACGACTAGGACGGCAACGGCCCGGCCGGCGCCGCCGAAGGCCCACACGACAGAGGCAGTAGTGACGGTAAAGGCGAGGAACCACAGGGCGAAGCGGTCCGCAAGGCGGACCAGGGGGGCTTGCGAAGCCTGCGCCTCCCGGACGAGGCGTACGATGCCGGCGTAGGTGCCGGCTGATGCCGGACCTGTTGCCCGCATGTCGAGGACCTGCCCGACGTTCACGGCGCCGCTGCGGACGGCTTCGCCTTGATGGCGCTCGAGCGGCAGGGGCTCACCGGTGAGGGCAGACTCGTCCAGGAAACCGAACGAAAGCAGGACGCCGTCCACGGGGAGGATCTCGCCTGTCGCGACCATCAGGAGGTCGCCTTCCACGACCGATTCTGCCGGTACGGTCTCCAAGACACCGCCCCGGTAGCGGTGTGCCAATTTGGGCGCCCTCTCGATCAGGCCTTGGAGGTCCCGGTTGGCTCGCCCTGCCGCCCACCCTTCAAGGGCTCGGCCAGTCGCGAGCATGAGCGCTATCACACCTGCTGCTAGTTGCTCGCCGACAATGAGCGCACCGACAAGGGCCATGAATGCGATGACGTCAACGCCAAGGCGCTTTCTGCGGAGGCTGGCGAGCATTTCCCAGAGGGCGTAAACGGCCCCGACAGCGCCCACCGCAGCCCAAGCGTTGCTTGCCGCGCCGTCCGCTCCGCCAGCTCGCAAGAGCCCTCCCACCACCAGCCCTGCGCCACAAGCGACGACGATCGCGATGGCCAGGTACGACCGCGCAACCGATTTCACAACCCCCATTCGGTCTCGGGGAGTTGGCGGGACTGTGGAGGGCAGGTGGAGACGGAGTGGAGGAAGGGCCTTCATTTCACCGGCTCCGACGGGGCATATACACCCAGAGCCTGTGGTAGCGTGCAATTGACCTGGTCATTTGGGCCCAAAGCCCCTGGGTGACCTGCGCAATACTGGCCACGGGAGGTGACCGTGCCGGATGTGGTCTTGGTGCTGGTTTTTTTGGTGCTCGTATACGTCGGGCGTGAGCTGCTTGGGGCGGCTCTGAGTTGGGCCCGAGCCGCAAAGCGGTGAGGTGGTGGGGCCTCGGCGGGCTCGGCGCCAAACTCGTCGGAGCCTTCATCGGGGTGGCGCTCTCGGCTGAAGCGGTGTTCGCCGCGGTAACCCTGCTGACAGAACGGAGCGACGTAGCCTCAGTGCAGCGCGCCGAGACCACAACGGCTGTTGTCTCCGCCCTCACAAATGCCTACACGGCCAAGGGGAGCTGGCGCGGGGCCGACCTGAAGGCGGCCCTAGCCCTTGTCAACGCCTCGGGGGCGGGCGTCGCCCTCGGGTCCCCCGCGGGGAAAGCCTTGTGGGACGCCGGGGCTTCCAGCCTCTTCCGTGACGGCAACGCGGTACTCGTTGATCGCAAAGTGACCTCGGGTGGCCGACCCGTGGCAACGTTGCGGTTGGCTTTCCCGAGAGGGAGCCTCGACCCCGCGGCACGCCACCTTCGTTCAACGCTCGCCAGTGCGCTCCTCCTCAGTGCCGCACTCGCGTCGGCCGGGGCATTGGCCGTCGCAGTAATTGCCGCCAGGGCCATCGTGAGGCCCGTCCGGCGGCTGTCAGAGGCCGCCCGCGCCCTCGGGTCGGGGACCAACGGAGTGCGGGTCGGCGCGACCTCCGGCAGGGGAGAGCTCGCAGAACTAGGCCAGGCGTTCGACCACATGGCTGCATCTCTAGAACGCCACGAGAGGCTGCGCCAGGTCATGGTCGCCGACATCGCCCACGAGTTGCGTACGCCGGTGGCCATCCTCCAGGCCGAGACGGAGTCACTGGTCGATGGGGTAAGGGAGGCAACTCCCGAATCCCTAGCGTCTTTGCACGAGGAAGCGGTCCGGCTGGCGAGGATGGTCCAAGATCTGCAGACCCTAGCTTCAGCCGACGCAGCAGGCCTACTTCTAGAGCGGTCTTGGGTCGACCTTTCGCTCGTGGCGGCCGAGGCGGCGACCTCGCTTGAGGCGAGGTTCGCCCAAAGGCACGTGAACCTGGTGCAGGACCTATCGCGGGCGGTCCTGTGGGGCGACCCCAACCGTCTCCGCCAGGTCGTGAC
>JAJZYO010000472.1 GCA_021798075.1 Actinomycetes bacterium | reverse complement strand
GGTTCACGGTGCGCATCCCGATGCCGGCGTTGTTGACCACCAGGTCGACCCCGCCCAGGAGCGCCACGGCCCGCTCGGCACCGGCCTGTACCGAACCAGGGTCCCGGACGTCCATGGGTACGGCAAGCGCAGCCAGGCCACGCTCCTGGCGGCGCGCCACCGCCTCTTCGAGCCGCGCCGTCGGACGACTAGCAAAGGCGACGCTCGCCCCGGCATCGAGCAACGCATCCGCCATCGCCTCGCCGAGCCCGCTCGTCGCGCCGGTCACCACCGCTCGCAGCTGGCTCAGGTCCCCCACGGGCCGACCCTAGCTCGGTCCCACCGAGGGGACCAGGCAGCTCCCAGCGCCACGACCGGGCCGGCCGGCCTCCCTGATCGGCAGATCTTTTTCTGCAGTACGTGACGGCCGAGAACCGGGCCGAAGTCAACACCAGCTTGGGGCCGTTTCGACTCTGCCCCGGTGGCACGGTCGTGTAGCCCGTGAGCACCCGGAGCCGCCACTTGCTGGCGCCCCGCCTCGGACATGGTCCCCTTCATGCCCGAGCGGGCTGCCAGCTTCTAGGCCATTTTTAGACCAAAACCCGTTTCGATAGCTGTTCGAGCAGCTCAGGGCCTAGATGTCGTAGTAGAGGTAAAACTCCCAGGGGTGGGGCCGGAGGCGGACCGGGTCGATTTCGTGCTCGCGCTTGTAGCTGATCCAGGTCTCGATCAGGTCGTCGGTGAAGACCCCGCCGGCCTGGAGGAACTCGTGGTCCACCTCCAAGGCGGAGAGGGAAGCCTCCAGGGACCCAGGGACCTGGGGCACCTTGGCCAGCTCCTCGGGCGGCAGGTCGTAGAGGTCCTTGTCCACGGGGTCGGGCGGCTCGGTCTTGTTCAAGACGCCGTCCAAGCCGGCCATCAGGATCGCAGAAAAAGCCAAGTACGGGTTGCAAGACGGGTCCGGGCAGCGGAACTCGACCCGCTTGGCCTTGGGGCTCTTCGAGTAAAGCGGGATGCGGCAGGCGGCCGAACGGTTGCGCTGCGAGTAGACGAGGTTGACCGGGGCTTCGTAGCCGGGGACCAGGCGCTTGTAACTGTTGGTGGTGGGGGCAGCGAAAGCGAGGATCGCAGGCGCGTGCTTCAAGAGCCCGCCTATGTACCACCGGCCCAGGTCCGATAGGCCCGCGTAGCCGAGCTCCGAAGCAAAGAGCGGCTCGCCCCCGCTCCAGAGAGAACTGTGGACGTGCATGCCCGAACCGTTGTCCCCGTAGATGGGCTTGGGCATGAACGTCGCCGTGTAGCCGTTGGCCCGGGCGACGCTCTTCACGACGTACTTGTAGAGCATCAGCTTGTCGGCCATCGTGAGCAGCGTGTCGAAGCGCATGTCGATCTCCGCTTGGCCAGCGGTCCCGACCTCGTGGTGCTGTACTTCCACGTCCACGCCCATCTGCTCGAGGTGCAGGATCATCTCCGAGCGCAGGTCCTGGAAGTGGTCCATAGGAGGGACAGGGAAGTACCCCTCCTTGTGGCGGGGTTTGAAGCCGAGGTTGGGCCCCTCTTCCCTGCCGGTGTTCCAGATGCCCTCGACCGAGTCGATGTAGTAGTAGCCCTCGTGGGCGTTCTGGTCGAAACGGATGTCGTCGAAGATGAAGAACTCCGCCTCGGGCCCGAAGTAGGCGGTGTCGGCCACGCCGGTCGATGCGAGGTAGTCCTCGGCCTTCTTGGCCACGTACCGGGGGTCGCGGCTGTAGGGCTCGCCGGTCACGGGGTCACGCACGAAGCAGTTGATGTTGAGGGTCTTGTGCTGGCGGAACGGGTCGATCACGGCAGTACCCGGGTCGGGCACGAGCAGCATGTCCGACTCCTGGATCTCCTGGAAGCCGCGGATCGACGAGCCGTCGAAGCCGTGGCCGTCCTCGAAGGAGCTCTCGGTGAGCTCGTGGGTCGGGACGGAGAAGTGCTGCATGAGCCCGGGCAGGTCCGAGAAGCGGAAGTCGATGATCTCGACCCCTTCTCGCTGGGCCAACGACAGGACCTCCTCTGGCGTGCGCCTCTCTGAGGCCAAGGTGGGTTCCTTTCTTCTTGATCGAGGTAGCGGCGACGCCGGCCGGCGCCGCAGCGGTGCCAAAGCTGGCACCGGCGCATTGCCGGCGTGTTGCTCCTCTGTGAACTCTCTGTAAACGGCGCAGGTGGCGAGCCGGACGCGCCGGCACGCTGCCCACCCCGGCCCTATCGTGGCATACCAGGACACGCTGCACCAGGCCTGCACCTGGCTCGGGCGTCTCGGTGCGGCCGAGGAGAGGGACATGGACTCGCAGAAGGACTACGTGCTACGGACCATCGAAGAACGGGGCATCCGCTTCGTCCAGCTGTGGTTCACCGATGTGCTCGGTATCCCGAAGGCTATTAGCGTGACGCCGGCGGAGCTAGAGACCGCGCTCGAGGAGGGGATGACCTTCGACGGCTCGGCCATAGACGGCTTCTCGCGCGTCCAAGAGAGCGACGTCCTGGCCATCCCAGACGCCAAGACGTTCCAGCTCCTCCCGTACCTCTCAGGGGAGGCCCCGGTCGCCCGGGTCGTGTGCGACATCTTCAACCTGGACGGCACCCCATTTGAGGGCGACCCCCGCCACGTGCTCCGCCGAGCCTTGGACCAGGCTCGTGACCAGGGTTTTTCTTTCTACGTGGCCCCAGAGCTCGAGTACTTCTACTTCGAGCCCGACGCCCACGACCCCTCGAAGCCACCCATCCCGCTGGACCAGGGCTCCTACTTCGAGCTGATGGGCAACAACCGTGCCACCGCGCTCCGGCGCGAGACGGTCCTCATGCTCGAAGAGATGGGCATCCCGGTCGAGTACAGCCAGCACGAGGAC
>JAJZYO010000471.1 GCA_021798075.1 Actinomycetes bacterium | reverse complement strand
CGTTCCTGGAGCCACTGGCGACCTGATCCTTGGGCGCGTGGTGAAATCGGTAGACACAGCGGGCTTAAACCCTGCCGCCTAAGAGCATGAGGGTTCGACCCCCTCCGCGCCCACGCCGACTTGGCTGCAAAGTGGCTGGCCAAGAGCTTGTCGCGACACTTCGGCGTGGCGCCCTCCGCGTTGGGCGCCGGCAGCAGAGCGGGTACCGACCAGCAAGTGGTCGACACCTAGCCGGGCCGGCCCTCTCAGCCCCTGCGTTGGGCGGCCAACAGAGCGGCCCCCACGGCCCCCGCTTTCTCTCCCAACTGGGCCGGGACGAGACGTATCCTGCGCGCCTCAGGGGCTTCGACGAGGTCGGCGAAGGCGTCCTGTAGCGGCTCCATCACTGCCTGCTCGGCCTCGATGAGCCCCCCGCCCAGGACTATGACGGAGGGGTCGAGGACGTTGGACAGGTTGGCCAGCCCGAGAGCCAACCACCAGGCAAACTCCTTCATGACCGCCAGAGCTTCAGGGTGACCGTCTAGGGCGGCCTCGGTCACGTGCTCGCCGCGCACGGCTTCAGGGTCGCCCCCCGCCGCCTTCACGGCACAGTCCAGTCTTCCGGCTAGGGCAGCCTCACGCGCCAGACGGCCAAGTCCGTCACCGGACGCGAACCGCTCCCAGCAGCCGCGTTTCCCGCACGGGCAGGGTGGCCCGTGGGGGTCGATGACCATGTGGCCGATCTCACCGGCAAAGCCGTGCGCCCCCTCGAGCAGGCGACCACGGGTCACCATGCCGCCCCCGATCCCGGTTCCGAGGGTCACCATGAGCACATCGTCAAAACCCTGAGCGGCACCAACTGAATGTTCCGCCCAGCAAGCCGCCGTCGCATCGTTGAGCACCACAGTGCTCGCGCCGGGGTCACGGTGCTCAGCCAGGAGCTGGCGCAGGTCCATCCCGTCCACGCTGTGCAGGTGCGGGCAGAAATGAGCGGTGCCGTTGCGGTCGAGCATGCCCGGGAAACCGACACCGAGAGGCAGTGTGCTCGACCTCTCGCTGGCCCCCTCTGCCACTTGGGCGACGCCGACCAGGACCGTTTCGATGACGTCACCAGCGCGGACCGGCGTGCGCAGCTTGGCCCAAGCCTCGACTTCGCCGGCTGGGCTCAACCGTACAGCCAGCACTTTGGTGCCGCCGATGTCCACTCCTATGGCCGGGCCTATGTCCAAGGCTCCAATAGTACGAGCTGGCCTCAGGTCCGGCGACAGGTTTCCCCATGCTCCGGCCACTGGCAGTGACCTGCTCGACTGGCCCGAGCCCGGACGAAACGTTCGCGAGGCTTCTTGTCGCTGAGGCGTTCTTTGCGGCCGCCGAGGCTGGCGCGGTTATACCGACCAGCGATAATAGCCCTACGGCCGTCACGAGCAGGGTTGCTGGGTCCTTCACTTGCACGCGGAGAAGCGCCCATGAGACTCGAGCCGTATCGCTCCCTGATATTGGGGGGGGGCGATCGCTCAGTCGGCCCGTACCTCGAACCACACCGCTTTCCTGTCCCCGGCAAGTGGGCGTACTCCCCAGGCCGTCGCCAAGTGGTCCACCAACCAAAGGCCGCGACCACCCTCGTCCAACGCTCCCGGTTCCCTCAGGACTGGGGCGCGCGGATCCGCGTCCTGCACCTCCACCCATACTCGGGTCCCGCCCACCTGCACGGAGACCTCGAGCGCGCCACCCGCGTGGCGCTCTGCGTTGGCCGTGAGTTCGTCCATGAGCAGGACGGCTACGTCGGGGTCGACCAGGCAACCCGACTCCGCGAGGGCATTGGCTACGACCCGCCTCGCAAGGAACAGTGCGACCTCGCCCCGCCTGAAGCGGACGCTGATTTCCACCGCCGTCACCCCCATTCGGCGCCCACGCTTGGCCTTCCTCCTTCCGGAGAAGAAGAGCCCTATTTAGCTGGGCTACGCTTCGCGAGCTTTTGCATGGCTTTCCCGAGCGGTCGCGCGCAGTCCCCAATGTCCTCCCAGGGGTCGCGGTTACTGCTCAGCCGGGCAGGCACGTCGGCAACTTTGAAACCCGGAGACCTAGCCCCGCCGAGCTCGCCCCAGGCCAAGGGGGTCGCAACTGGCGCGCCAGGCAGCGCCCGGACGGAGTAGGAAGCGACCGACGTCTGGGCGTACGCGTTGCGTTGCACGTCTATAAAGACCCGGCCCTCCCGCTTGTCTTTGCGAGCCTCGGTGGTCCGCTCATCCGGTGCCATACTCGCCACCTCTTCAGCCAGGGTGTGGGCAAACGAGCGCACCTCGTCGAAGCCTTGGCGCCGCTCGATCGGCACTACCACGTGCAGCCCCCTCGACCCTGTCGTCTGGACAAAAGGCACGAGGCCAAGTTCTTCTAACGCCTTACGCAGGTCGGCTGCAGTCGAGCGGACCGCTTGGAAGTCGTCGTCGCTGGAAGGGTCGAGGTCGAAGACGAGGCGGTCGGGCACGTCGGGCCTGTCCGAGCGGCTGAGCCACGAGTGGAAGGTGATGCACGCCTGGGCTGCCAAGTACGCCAGTGTCGCCTCGTCGTCGCAAACGACCTGAGTAAGCGCGCCGCCCTTTTTCCCCACGGCCGCGGTGTGCACCCAGTCAGGAAAGTAATTCGGCACTTCCTTTTGGTAGAAGCCGCCTGCTTGGATCCCGTCAGGGAAGCGAGCGAGCATGAGGGGCCTACCCCTCAGGTGTGGGACCATCGTGTGCGCAACCGCCCGGTAGTACCCGACAAGGTCCTCCTTGGTCAAGCCGTCCTGTGGGAAAAGCAGCTTGTCGGGGTGAGACAGTGTGAAGCTGTGCGTATCCACGGTGAGCTGGCTACTGGCCACGGACGGTCCTCCCTCGCGG
>JAJZYO010000470.1 GCA_021798075.1 Actinomycetes bacterium | reverse complement strand
GAGCGACCCGTCCAAACCGAGCTCACCGACGAACGCCAAGCCTTTCAACGACAGCAGCTTCAACTGGCCCGATGCAGCCAGGACTCCGAGCGCTATCGGCAGGTCGAGCCCAGGGCCTGCTTTTCGCACGCCCGAGGGCGCCAAGTTGACCGTCAACCGTGTTTGGGGCCACGTGAGCCCGCTGGAGACAACTGCGGCGCGTGCGCGGTCCCTCGCTTCACGACACGAAGCGTCCGGCAGCCCGACCACCTGAAAGCTCGGTACCCCGGTGCTCACGTGCACCTCGACGGTGACGAAGCGGCCATCGACGCCTACGAGCGTTGCCGAGGCGACCGTTGCGAGCATGTGCGGCCCCTTCCTGCTTCCGGGCACAAAGGCTGTCGGCGTTTGCGAAGAGGCCAGCGCTGGCCACGAGCGTTCGGTCACACGATAACAGGGCCCTGTGACGACCAATGCGGCCGTTAGCGTGTCGGCGTGACCCGCCCAGCTCGTCCCCGCCGGCGCCCCCGCTCACCGGCAGCTCGCGCCGCGGCAGGACATGAGAGCGGAGATTTTCAAGAACTATCGGGCGTCATCGAGCTTGCGGCGGGTGTCGCGAACGAAGGCGTCCAGGTACGGCGCATCCAGCCGTCCCAGGCTCGAAAGGTCTACCGCTGCCCAGGCTGCCAGCAAGAAATCGCCGTAGGGACCGGCCATGTCGTCGTGGTGCCGCTGGAGGCGCCTGACCTCCGCCGCCACTGGCACACCTCCTGCTGGGTCATGCGGGGCCGCCGCCGGCCCGGCCGATAAACGGACCGATGTCCGGAGGCGGAAGCCGCCTCAGTCGCAAACCTGCCCGCTTTCGTGCCGAGAACCGACCCTCAAAATGCCTCTTCGATGATCTCCACCGTGCCATCGAGCACACTGGCGACGTCGAAGCGCACCCGCCAAGTGCGGCTGCGCCAAATGGAGCTGCCCTGAGACGGCGCCGGCGGCCTCGAACCGTGTCCCTCGTCCGCCGAGAGGCCCGCCTCCTTTCCCGAACCCCGTCGCTCTCCCACGGGTCTTGCCCGCGCACCCGAACGGGCCGCCGTCAGCCACATACCGGCGAGCCGGCGAACCCGCGCTTGCTTGGCGTAGCCGACGGCCTCGGCCGGTAGCCCAAACGAGTCCGACGAGCGCGTCTTGACTTCGCAGAAGACGAGCTGGGAACCCTTCCGCGCCACTATGTCCAACTCGCCGGCGCGGCACCTCCAATTGCGTGCGACCACCTCGTAGCCGTGCGCCTCGTACCACTCGGCCGCGAGGTCCTCGCCCCGGTGACCGATCTCCCGCCGGCGAGCCGCCTTTGCGTCCACTCAGCGAGGATGCCGCAGGGGTGCGACATCTCGAAGTACGGGTAGATGGCCTCGCCAGCGCCGCTCCTTCGTGCCGATTGGTCCGCCAGTTGCACAACGTGCCGGCTCGCACTGTGCTTCGAGGCCCCATCGGGTCCCACCCGCGTCCGGCGAGCCGGTAATGACTGTTTCGTTGGTGCTTGACGAGTGTCGAGCTGTCACATAGTATCTCATGTTCTTATATGTTACCCTACCTCGAAGTCATCGCCAGACAATGCGGAGTCGCCGCTCGCGACCAGCTCGCTCGAGCCGGCCTCTCGCGACGTGGCTTGGAGCGGGCAGTTGCGACCGGTGTGCTCCAACGCCGCGGCCCGCGCCTCGTCGTCGATCCCCACTGGTCCTCGGAGGGCGACGAAAGGGCCGAGTTGCGGCGCCGGCTCTTCGCTGCCCTTTTCGAGTGCGCCCCCCGCCAGCGCGCGACAGCACTGGTCTTCCGCCGGTCCGCGGCGGCCCTCTGGAGCCTCGACGGCCTCGCCGCCAGCGCAGTGCCGACCGAGATCGCCGTGGCCAGAGGCGATACTGTTTCTGGGGCTCTGTTCCGGGTGCGGCCCGTGGCTCCTGCTGACCGAGCCGAGGTCGAGGGCCTGCCGGTCACCTCCCCCGTGCGCACCCTGGTCGACATCGGCCAGGTGGTAGATGCAGACACCCTGGAGAGGGCGCTCGAGTCCGCCCTGCGGAAGCGCCTTGCAACAATGGACGGCCTCCTGGGCGCTCTCGACGCCGCACCCAGGCTCCGAGGCACGAGCGCTCTCCGTTCGCTTCTCGCCGATCGCCCCCCAAGGCTCCCGCCGACAGAGAGCGACGCCGAAACCCTCTTCGTGCAGCTTGTCCGCCGAGCCGGGTTCCCGGCACCTATTAGGCAGTTCACCGTCCCTACCCCCGAAGGCAATTTCCGGGTGGACTTTGCGTGGCCCCTCATGCGCATAGCCATCGAGATAGATGGTGCGGCCGTTCACGCCAGTGCCGGTGCGCTCGCCCGCGACCTCCGCCGGCAGAACGCGATCGTGCTGGCATTTGCTTCGGCAGGGTGGCTGCTGCTTCGCTTCAGCTGGCACGACCTCGTAGCAGAGCCGTACATGAGCCAGACCTGCTCAAAACTGCGCGAAGCGTGGTCGATTGCCGGGAGCCGGCCACTCGCAGCACCGGCTGGCGGCCTCACGGCCGACTTCGCCGACCACAACAGCTGATGGCGGTCAAAAAACCAACGGATGTCAGCACCGCAACGCCACATTTGTTGGTTTCTGGTACAAAACAGGCTCATTTTCTGACCGATGTGCCCTCGGCCAAATCACATCGATGAGCTTTTTGCCCACTGGCCGGCGGGCGGGGCACAGGCCGGGCCGGCGGGCGGGGCACAGGCCGGGCCGGCACCGGCGGGCAGGACCGAGGCAGCCAGGAGGGCATGGTCGGCGCCGGCGCCGGACCAGGACTTGGCGCCGGCCCGTCAGAGTTCCTTTTCGGGCAGCTCCTCGACGTTGACGTCCT
>JAJZYO010000469.1 GCA_021798075.1 Actinomycetes bacterium | reverse complement strand
CTGGGGCCGGTGCCCCGGAGCCTCTTACCGGCCTGAACAGACGTTCTGTCACAGGCCCCGTCGCGCCCTCGCTGCGCACCACTGCAACGGCAGTGACGCCGGGACTGAGCCGCCCGGAGGGCGGCTCAGTCCCCTCGGTCAACGGCAAAGCCAGGTCGGTCTTGGCAGGCCTCTGATATGGGCTCCGCCGGCAAAATCGCCGGCTGCGCAAAGCCTCACACCCTATGACACGCAAAAGCGCTGGTCAGGGCCGCGTCGTATACCTATACCCCATATGGGTACCTGGTCAGGGCTGAGCGTCGGCTCCCGGTGTTGACTGTCGCACCCCGTTGGCCCACCACTCGTGCCTGCCGTCTGGCCGCTCGATTGCCGGGCCGTCAGTGCGGTGCCGCACACCATAGACCCACCACTCGCGGATCTCGTCGGCTCGCTCGACAGCCGGGCCGTCAGTGCGGTGGAGTACCCCGTGCTGGTACCACATGCGGGTACCGTCAGCTCGTTCGATGGCGGGCCCGTCGGTGCGGTGCCATTTGTCGTCCTGGCGCCACTCGCGCGTGCCGTTCGGGAACTCGGTCATGGGTCGGGCCTGTCGGCCCTAGCCCGATGTCCGGCTCGTCGTGCTGGGCCGGGGCCCACTGCCCACCGGTCGGTGTCCCGGCCGGCTTCCTTGGTTGGTTGGTGCTCATACCTGGTACTGGGACGGCGCCTCTGGCTTATGTCGCAGGGGTTGTCGGGTCAGGGCTGCTTATCAAAGTGCGTCGGCCCAGCCAGCGGGCCGGCGCAACCTCTTGGCGGCTTTCTTCTGTTCAATCCTTTCCAGCTCTCGTTCATAGTGCTCCAGGGGTTGCTGGAGCCCTTCCGAGGTTGCGCGAGGGACCTGGGAGCGGACGTAGTTCCTCAGGCTCTTGTACCTTTCGGTGAGCAGGAACCGGGCGTACTCGTCAAAGTCGTCGATGTCCGAGGCGAGCAGCCTGTCGTCCAGTCCGTCGGTACCGGAGGCGAGCAGCCTGTCGACCGCCTCTTCGGTCCCCAGTTGGGCTGTGGCGCAGTCCCACAGGAACCTCTCGCCGTCAAATTGCCCCTGGAACCAGGCAGGACGCTCCAGGAGGTCGATGTCGTCCTCGTCGTGTTGGCCCGTGCTCACATCCGCTCCTTTCCGACACCCGGCTTTCGGGCGTCAATCTGATCTATGCCGGCTCGGCATCGTCTCGTGAGCGGTACGCCTCGAGCATCCCCAGGACGATGCCGGCGGGCTCCCGCACCTTGTCGGCGGCCGTGCGGATGACGGCCCGGCAGTTGGCGCCGTGGCCCATGTAATTGCAACAAAACAGGGCGGTGTACCGGTGCACCGCCGGCATGCCGGCCGCCGTGCAGACGACGTAACTGAAGCTCTCGGCCTCGACCTCGACCAGTGCCCAGTCGTCCTCGCCGTGGTCGTCGCCAATGCCGAGGACGTGAGCGAGCTCGTGGGCCAAGGCGTGCGCCTGGGCGGCCTCGCTCATGTCGGCGCGGATTACGACACTGCTCGTGTCGTGGACTGTCACCCCGTCGGTGCTGAGCCCGTCTTCGACGCGGTGCAGGCCGGGCAGGTAGGCCAGGCTGAAGCCCAGCTCACAGACGATGGTCCCGAGGGCATCCAGGAGGCCGGCGGGCGCCGGGCCTTCGAGCGGGCGCGGCAGGGTGGGGGCGATCAGTTCGTCGGGGACGTCTCGTGGCGACGCGTACCGGGCCGCCAAGGCGTGCACTCGGTTCTGGTAGGCCGGGTCGGCGTACTGCCGGGTCACCTCGCGCACCAGGCTGCGTTGCGCCTTGTCCAGCCTTGCGGTCAGGGACGCTCCTGTCGTTGCTGTGGTCGTGGTCATGCTCCTTCTCCCTTCCTTGGCCGGCCGGGGCGGCGCGGCGTAGCCAGCCAGGCGAGCAGTGCTGGGTCGTCGGCGCGCCAGAGGTAGGTCCTGCCGTCCACCCGGAGCGGCGCCGGGATGCGGCCGTCGGCGACGCGCTGGCGGATCGTCGCCGGCTCGCAGCCGGCCAGCTCGGCCACCTGGGCGGTCGTGAACCAGCCGGGTTCAGTCGTCTTGTGGGCCCGTGCCATCGCTACCGACCCCACTCTTTACGCCGACGGCGCTCCGCTTGTTCGGCTTCGCGCTTCTCGCGTGCGAGCTTGGGGGCGGCAAGGTCGATGCCGCGAGCGGCCAGCAGTTCGCGGGAGAGCCGGCGGTACTCGGGGAAGTCTTCTGCCCCCCAATAGTCCACCTCGCTCCTGCCACCCCCGTCTCGCCACTTCGTACCGCTCTTGACTTGGAGCGGTACGCCAGGTTCCACGCGATAGAGCACCACGAACGATGTTTTGCCGCTGTTCTTCCAAAAGGTCCCGTCGTAGTCCGGGTCAGCCAACGCCAGGACATCGCGCACGTCCTGGCCGCGCCAAGTACCCAGTTCGCGAGCGTATGGGCAATCCTGCACGTCGAACAGTGCCGCCTCGGTGTGCTGCCACTGATAGGTCTTCCCGCCGATGCTCCACACCCCGTTCGGGAGGTAGCGCGCCTCGTTCTCCGTCTCGTACATGGGCCAGACGTTCGCGCTGGTGAAGTACGTTATTGCCTGGTCCACCTCCGCTTCCACGTCAGGTTCACCGGCGTCTGTGGGCGCCATGGTCATCGGGCCCTCCCTCTCACTCGGGTGTCTCCCGGTAACACCATTGTACCCAACTGCTACTCTAGCGTCTGAGAAGAAGCTGAGATTTTAGCGACGGCGCACCCCGTTGATCCACCACTCCCGCCTGCCATCAGCCCACTCGACAGCCGGGCCGTCGGTGCGGTGCCGCACACCGTCAACCCACCACTCCCTAGTACCGTCGGCCAGC
>JAJZYO010000468.1 GCA_021798075.1 Actinomycetes bacterium | reverse complement strand
GCGTAGCCCGGAAGGTTCCGCTAGCCGGGGCGCGCCGGAAGGCGCTTGCCCCTCGAAGGAGAGGGACCGTGGCCTTAGGTCGACCCAATCGGAAACAGGCCACGAGTTGGGGTTGAACACGACTACCTCGTCGATGCCCTCCTCTCGCCCCCCCACCCCGGGAGCCAGCTCCGCCCCGGGAGCCAGCTCCGCGAGCCCGGCCAGCACCAGGCGCCGCCCGCTGAAGTAGCCCCGGTTGACCCTGTCGTGGAAGACCGCGTCTGTGCCCTCACCGTGGAGGCCGCCGTAACCGTGGTCGGGGTAGAGGGCGTCCTCCCACGCCGCCCGCAACTGCTCGGACGGGTACCGGGACCACTCCCCCGCTCGCAGGCAGATGAGCGACCAGAGCGCCTCGGCCGCCACGAGAGCCTGTTGCCCGCGCCGCAGGTTGGCCACGACCTCCCAGTGCCCCGGTTGCTGGTACACCCACGGGTTGGGGACCTCTCCTCGCTCGACGGGCAGACGGTCAAGGTGCGACCGCTCCTTCACCCAGTCCAGGTACTCGCGCACCGTGCCTAGGCGGAGCTCGAACTCGCGCCCCGGGCCGGGGCCCGCCTCGTTGAAGCGCCGCAGAAGCTCCACGATGGAGGCGTCCGGGACGGTGTAGTCGGCAGCCAGGACCACGGCCAGACCGTGCGGCAAGCCGTAGTCGTCCAGCCTCTTTTCCCATTCGTCGGCGAGGCTCTCCAGGGCTGCCCTGACCGCCTCCAGGCCCGGGAGGCCCGGCTCCGCGCCGGTGTGGGCCTGGCCCGATTCGAGCGGTGACAGGTGGTGCTTCCACGAGTCGAAGATCTTCGCCCGCCCGTAGGCCCCCTCCCAATAGTTGAACGCGAGCGTCCTGGAACCGTCGGGCGCTTCCCACCAGTACAGACCGGGCCGGTTGCGCGACAAAGTCATGTAGCCGGCACCCACGTGGCGGAGCACTTGGGGCAACTGGAGGGAGCGTGCGACGACGTCGACGTTCCAGTAACCCTCCGCGCGGTACCCGACGGCTTCTTCTGTCATGAGCATGCCGAGGGCGAACTGGCGTAGGAGCCCCTCCTCGGTCTGGAGGCCCTCGTAGGTCTGGACGTAGGAGGCACCCCACTCGAGGTTGCCCCGGGCCAGGTGCTCCTCTAGCAAGGAGGAGTTTTCGGGCTTCCGGTCCAGGTACTCCCGCAGGTAGAGGGCCGTCTCCATGGAGAACCGGTAACCAAGAGACGGGTCCTCGACCAGTCGAAGGGCGGAGTCGATGATCTTGACCCGGTGGTCGGCCACCTCTGCCGGGGTACCCGCCCACCCGATGTCGTTATGGCTGGAGGGGATGACGAAAACCGTCCAGCGGTCCAGGCTTCGGTCCATCTTTCGAACCCCTCCCCGGCGCACGAGCACCGACTTTTGACGTACCTTCCTCTAAAGATGTCTATACTAATTGTGCCCAGGAGTGGTGTCAAGACAGCATTTTCTTGTAGGTCCATACTGCGCACCCGATGTCAGCCGCCTTGGATCGGCACCTATTTGTATATACTAATACCGTGAGCCCGGACGCCCAGTACCAGCAGATCGAACGTTGGCTCCGGCAAAAGGTCCAGCAGTTGGCGCCGGGCGACCCTGTACCCACCGAAGTCCAACTGGCCGAGCAGTTCTCGGTCAGCCGGATGACCGCCCGGCAGGCGGTGCAAAACCTGGCGGCCGAAGGGCTCGTACGGCGACGCCGCGGGCAAGGCACTTTCGTCGCCCCGCGGCCCGTACACCGCCGGGTTGGCTCCCTCATGAGCTTCACCGAGGACATGCGGCGCCGAGGGATGGTCGCCTCTTCGGTGCTCCTGGAAGCCAGCCTTCAGCCGGCGACGGTGGCGGACATGGAAGCCCTGCAGTTGGACGAAGGGGCACGCATCGTGGTTATCCGGCGCCTGCGGCTGGCCGACGGTACGCCGATGGCCCTCGAGCACGCCGCGCTCCCCCTCGACTGCGCGCCCGTCCTTGCCGGCGACCTGGAGCAGTCGCTCCACGCTGCGCTAATACGGATCGGGAGAGTCCCCAGTCTCGCCAACAGTCGGATATCTGCCCAAGTCGCCACCAAGGCCGAGGCAAGAACGCTCTGCGTGCCCGTGCGTTCGCCTCTCATAGTTGAGCGCCGGGTCGTCTACGACGCTCGCGGCACACCTCTCGAGCACACCGAGACGCGCTATGCCGGCGAGCGTTACGTGATCGATGGGGTATTCACGGTCTACTCCGAGCAGCAGGCACCAGAACTGTCCGCATCGGCCTCGTCCTGAGAACGCCTGCGCCGGCGTAGATCCGAGGCCGTGTCGATGTCGAAGGCCGAGCCGACGTCGTCGCAAGCTACCGCTCTGACCAGTTCGGGGTGGCGGCGCAGGTAACCGCGAGCGCCAACGTCGCCCCGGGCCGACGCCTTGACATCTTCCCATAGGCCCCTGTCCAGGACGACAGGGTTGCGTTGCTCGCCGCCGAAGGTGGCGACTACTGCGGGCGCTCCGTCTGCCCAGGCGGCGACGAGGCGCCGGAAAAGCTCGGGACGGACAGACGGCTGGTCCGCCAAGGCTACGAGGGCGGCCTCCACGCCGCCACGATCGGGCCCGGGCGTGCCGGCCCCGTCCCCAGCTTCCAGTGCGGCCAGGCCGGCCCGCAACGACGAACCGATACCCTCTTGCCACTTCGTGTTCACCACCGCACGGGCCGGGGCGATGCGGGCGCGTTTCAGCACGGCTGGCGCGCCGGCCCCGAGCACGACGACCACGGGCACAAGCCCAGCACTGCACATCAGCCTGGCGCCCCGCTCGACGAGCAACTCACCCTCGTAGTCAACGAGGGCCTTGGGGTAACC
>JAJZYO010000467.1 GCA_021798075.1 Actinomycetes bacterium | reverse complement strand
CAACGGGCAGTACATTTTCTCTGGGACATATGGTACCGAGCCGTACCCGAATGCCTCTTCGGGCGATTACACCTATGCCGGTAGCCAGACGGCGGCCACCAGGTACGTCGCACCCGGGCAAAGCCAGGCGATCAGCGTCACTGGGAGCGAGGTGTTCGGCTCAGGCAATAGCGCTGGGCAAGCGGGGTCAAGTGGCTCGAGCGTGTTCGCCGTCTTGGACCAGATCTCACAAGACCTTACGAGCGGCAACACATCGGCTCTTTCGGGTACCGACCTCGCCAACCTGAAGTCTTGGATGAACCAGGCAATCCAGGCCCAAGGCGACATCGGTGCCCTTGGCGCCAGCCTGAACACAGCTTCGACCCAGGTCAACAACACGGTGACGTCGCTGCAAGACCAAGTGGCCAGCATTCAGAACGCCAACGAGGCCCAAGTCGTGAGCGAGCTAGACCTGGCTGAGACTTCGTACCAGGCGGCACTCGCGACTACTGCCAAGATCATCCAGCCTTCGCTCGTGCAGTTCCTGTCATGAGCACATTGGCTGTCCAGGTAAAGGTAGGCTCCGCCATTACAACCGATTTGGACGAGGCTACTGCCGAGTTGGGTGAGACGAGGCTCCATTTTGCCGCCGGGATCCCCGGGTTCCGAGAGGCCAGGGACTTCGCCGCCCGGCCTTGGGGGCCGCAACCTAGCCCATTCGTCGTCCTCGAATGCGAAGAGCTGCCCGGCGTACGCTTTGTTGCCGCACCTCCAGGCATCTTTTTCCCGACCTACCAGCCGGCCTTCAGCCCTGATGTCTACGCAGCGATCGAGGCTGGCGGGCCCGAAGATACATTGGTCCTCGTCTTCTTGACCCTCCACAGCCGACCTGAGGACACGACGGCTAACCTCCTTGGCCCCCTGGTCATAAACTCCCGCACGGGACAGGCAATCCAGGCGGTGCTTTCGGGTTCTGGTCTCTCGCCCGAAGCACGGGTCCTGGGAGGGCTCTGACCGGGGGAGGTCGATCTTCCAGCTGGGACCTCCCTCGGGCCCCCTCGGGTAGCCGGCCACAAGGGTTGGGCTCAGCGGCGTGTGTGGCGCAGGATGCTGTTTGCGACTTCGCTGAGCGGGACGACCTCGGAAGCGAGGCCCGCCTTGGCTACCGCACCCGGCATCCCCCATACCACAGAACTGAGCTCGTCTTGAGCGATCACATCGCCGCCGGCGGCTGTGATCGCTCGGGCGCCGGCGAGGCCATCTTGTCCCATCCCGGTGAGGACGACTCCGAGGGTGGCGCGTCCCCAGATGGCCGCGGCGGACCTGAAGAGAACGTCGACAGAGGGCCTGCAGAAGTTCTCTGGCGGCCCATCGTCGAGCTCGATGAAGACGCTGTGGCCTCGCTTGCGCACGATCATATGGGTGCCGCCCTGAGCAACGTACAGGCTGCCGGGCTGCACGGGGGTACCGGCTCGTGCCTCTTCTACATGGAGCTTGCTCTGGGAGTCGAGGCGCTCGGCGAGCATCCGCGTGAAAGTGGGCGGCATGTGCTGGACGAGGAGCACTGGCACCGGGAAGTCGGCAGGGATGGCTGGGATGGCTTCGGCGAGGGCGTTGGGGCCGCCCGTCGAACAGCCGATGACCACCGCGGAGGCTGGGCCCGGCGTCGAGGGCGGCCGCAGGGTCACCTGCGTCCGCACCGGCCGGCGGGAAGCACCCGCTGCGGGGCCAAACGGGATGCCGGCGAGGCGCGCAGCCGATTGGCGCGGCGCAATTACCTCAGGGGGCCCATGTTCACTAGGCCTGTGCCCACTAGGCCCACGGTCATAGGGTACGTGGCTGGGGCCCGTGGTCTTCGCCTTGCGGGCCGCCACCTTTACCTCCGCGACAGCGCCTTCCTCGCCGGGAGCCACAGGCGTAGGGGCCGTCTTGTCCTGCTCTCCGAGACCTCGTTTATCGCCGCCGGGGTCTTCGCGTTCCGGCTCGGCGGCCCTTGCCGTCACGGCGACCGTATGCGACGGCGTTGGGAGGTTCCGTGCGCGCGCTATGGCCCCCCATGCCCGAAGGAGCGGTATGAGGTCGCGGCGGACGGCAGCGAACGCGCCCGCCGGGCCGTGGTCGCTGGTCGGCTTGGTCGTGTAGTCGTCTGCTCCTTCGGCCAGGGCTTCCAGTGTTGTCGCCGCGCCCCTTTCCGTAAGGGTGCTAAACATGATCACTGGCAAACGTGGCCAGCGCATTTTCAGCTCCCGCAGGGCGCCGAGGCCGTCCAATTCTGGCATCTCCACGTCGAGGACGACGACGTCGGGTTTGGCTTCGGCCACCGCCGGGACGGCTTGGCGGCCGTTGGTGGCAATCCCGGCCAGTACCAAGCCATGTTCGTGAGCTATCACCTCGCGCAGTACTAGGCGCACGACGCTCGAGTCGTCTACGACGACGACCCTCACATCGGGGACCATCGTGGGTGGCGTTTCGGGCACGGCTGTTGTTTCTTTCAAATTGCCTCGGTTTGCGCCGGTCTTATGCGTGCTGGCGCGCCTGAGGGCTGGCCGAACCGAAGTGGGCCAACACGCGGTCTGGGTCTAGCACGAGCAAGAGCATTCCCTCGAGCTTGAAAGTGCCAGTGACGAGCTCGCGCACGCGCGCAGGCACGGTCGGTGGGACGGGTTCGTAGTCCAGGGGCGACGGTTCGACCACGTCGCCCACCTCTGCCACAAGCAGGCTGACGGTCTCGCCCTTAGTCCTCACAAGGACGCTCGCGGCCAAGTCCCCCTCGGATGGGAGCCCGAGCTGGCTTCGGAGGTCGAGCGCCGGCACTATCTCGCCGCGCAGGTTTATGAGCCCTACTAGCTCGGGCGGCGCGAGGGGCACCGGAGTCATGCGGTCGTGGCGG
>JAJZYO010000466.1 GCA_021798075.1 Actinomycetes bacterium | reverse complement strand
TAGAAGTCCTTTTGCCGCGCTACTAGTTCTTCCGCGTCGTCTCCCGAGGTGAAAAAACCTCGGTGGTCGCGGTCCCAGAAGCGCTCGGCGAGCCCCGAGGCGGTTTCGCCGGCGGCGTCGGTCCACAAGGCTTGGCCCGTGGCCTCTCCCAAGCGGGTGAACGCCTCGACCAGCCAGGCGTAGTCAGCAGCGACGGCGAGGTGCTTGGGGGCCGCCGGCGAGCCCGGCCGCCAGCTGCGCAGCCAGCGCCCGTCGGGCCGGCGGAGCTTTGCCATCAGCACGCCGGCGGTCTCGGCGGCTGCCGATACCCACTCGGGCTTGGCGAAGGCCCGGCCAGCGTAGGCGAGCGAGGAGACCGCCATCGCGTTCCATTCGGTGAGCACCTTGTCGTCGAGGCCCGGCCGGGGACGTTCGGCGCGCTTGGCGGCCAGCTTGCGCCTGGCCTCTTCGATCTCGGGAGGGCGCTCGAGCGTGCCGGCGCCTGGGCGCCAGAGGATGTTGGCCCCTTCCCAGTTGCCCCTCGGGGTGGCCCCGTACCAGGCGGCCGCCTCGGCGCCCGCAGTGGCGACGAGCTCGTCGTACGACCAGGCGTAGAAACGTCCCTCCTGGCCCTCGCTGTCCGCGTCCTCCGAAGCCGCCCACGCCCCCTCGGGGAGCCGGATGGGAGGGGAGAGCAGGTAGGCGACGGTCTCCTCCACGACCTGGCGGTAGCGCGGCGCGCCCGTGAGCTGCCAGGCGTGGGTATAGACGGCAACGAGGAGGGCGTTGTCGTAGAGCATCTTCTCGAAGTGGGGGACGAGCCAGTACCTGTCGGTGCTGTAGCGGGCGAAGCCACCGCCGAGGTGGTCGTAGATGCCGCCCGAGCTCATGGCGTCGAGGGTGCGGCAAAGGGCAGCGAGCGCGGCGTCGTCACCGAAGCGCCAGGCGTAGCGGGCCAGCGCTTCGAGCCTCGCCGGCTCGGGGAACTTGGGTGCGCCGACGCTGCCGCCCCACTCGGTGTCGTGATGGGCGAGCACGTCGTGCGCGGCTGCGGAAAGGGCGTCGGCCCAGGTGAGCTCAGCGCCGGCGAGCTCGCCGGCGGCCGTCATGGCCGGACGGGAGGTGGTCCCGGTGCTGGTCCCAGTGGTGCCTGCGGTCGTCGAGGTGCCGACGGGCGAGGCATGCCGGCGGAGCGCCTCGGACAGGGTGTCGGCGTCCTTTTCGAGCTGGGCACGCTGCGAGCCCCAGAGCTCCACGACCCGCCCGAGGAGGCGGAGGAAGGCGTCTTTCGGCAGGTAAGTGCCGCCCCAGAAGGGACGGCCGTCCGGCGTGGCGACGACCGTCATCGGCCACCCGCCCGAACCGGTGGCCAGCTGGACAGCGGTCATGTAGAGAGCGTCCACGTCGGGGCGCTCCTCCCGGTCGACTTTGACCGCGACGAAACCGTCGTTGAGCACCCTGGCCACTTCGGGGTCCTCGAAGCTCTCGTGGGCCATGACGTGGCACCAGTGGCAGGCCGAGTAGCCGACCGAGATGATGACCGGGACGTCCCGCCGGCGGGCCTCAGCGAAGGCCTCCTCGCCCCAGGGCCACCAATCGACGGGGTTGGCGGCGTGCTGTTGGAGGTAAGGGCTCGCCTCGGTGGCGAGGCGGTTGCGGCTGTCCACGGGGCCAAGCTAGGTGCTTGCCAATATTGTCTAGGTGATGGCGAGCCACACCGAGCGCGAGAGCGTCGTAGGCAAGTCCGCCCACGTCAGCGTTGCGATACCGGGCGGAGCGAAGGCCGGCGAGGTGGTCGTGCGCATCCGGGGAGGCAGCGAGGCCTACATAGCGTACTCTGATGAGCAGATCGACGCCGGGGCAGAGGTAGTCGTGATAGCGGACCTCGGCGCCAGGTCGGTGTCGGTGACACCTTTGTAGAGAAAGGGGACACAGTGCTCGGTTGGCACGTTCCGGCGCCCAACGCGGCGATGCTCATATCGGGGAGCAAAAATAGAGATGAGGCCCCGTTCCGTATAGTTGTTGGGCACGGCGCCTTTGCTTTGCCCGTCCGCAACAAGATCTCGTTCCTGGCTCTTGCCATGCAGGAGGCCGAGGTCGCCGAGCCCTGCGTGACACAGCAGGGGATCACCCTCCAGGTGAGAGCTGTGATCGCCTTCAAGGTCGGCGACGACAACGAGTCGATAGCCAACGCCGGCAGAAGGTTCCTCGACGACCAGAAGTCGATGCCCATGTTGGTGGGGCGTATCTTCGCGGGCCACCTGCGGTCGATCGTCGGCTCGATGACCGTCGAAGAGATCATCCGCGAGCGCCAGAAGCTGGCTTCGGAGGTGCTTGGCGCGTCCAAGCCCGAGATGGCAAAGCTCGGGCTGGTGGTGGACTCGTTCCAGATCGAGTCGATCGACGACGGCCAGGCCGGTTACATAAGGGCGCTTTCCCAGCCCCACGTGGCGGCCGTCAACCAGGTCGCCCAGGTGGCTCAAGCGCAGGCAGACCAGGCCGCTGCCAAGGCGAGGCAGGAGTCCGAACGCAACCAGGCCCAGTACCTTCAAGAGACGGCGGTAGCCAAGGCCCAGTACCAGGCCCAGATCGACCAGGCCCAGCAAACCGCCAACCAGTCGGGGCCCCTGGCTCAAGCCAGGGCGCAGCAGGAGGTGCTGTCAGAGCAAGCCAAGGTGGCCGAGGCTCAGGGGGAGCTGCGGCGCCAGCAGCTTGTCTCGGAGGTGGTACGGCCGGCCGAGGCCGAGGCCGAGAAGACCCGCACCCTGGCGCGGGCGCAGGCGGACGCTACCCGCCTGCAGGCCGAGGCCACCGCTACCCAGGGCGGGCTGGTGCTCGAGCGGCTCCTCGTGGAACAGATGCCTCAAATCCTGGGCGCTGTCGCGAGTGAGCTC
>JAJZYO010000465.1 GCA_021798075.1 Actinomycetes bacterium | reverse complement strand
CGGGCCGCCGCGCCCCCAAGACGGCCGTCCCGGCCCGAGCGAGGGTGCTTGCAGTCTCCTCGGGCAAGGGCGGGGTCGGCAAGTCTTCAGTGGCCGTAAATCTGGCGGCCGGGCTCGCCAACCGGGGCTACTCGGTCGGCCTGCTGGACGCCGACATAGCCGGTTTCTCGGTCCCCCGCATGCTCGGCCTCTCCGCTCAACTGCAAGCCGAGCCAGACCCCGACGAGCCGGGCCGCAACCTGATCAAGCCCATCGTGCGTAGCGCGGGGTCGGGCCAGCTGTCGGTGGTCTCGATGGGGTTCCTGGCCGACGAGGACGACGCCATCTTGTGGCGGGGCCTCTTGCTCAACCGGGCGCTCCAACACTTCTTGGAAGAGGTGGCTTGGGGCGACATCGAGTACCTCGTGGTCGACATGCCCCCAGGCACGGGCGACGTCCAGATGGGCCTGGCGCGGATGCTGCCCACGGCCGAGGTAATAGTCGTCACGACACCGGCGGCAGCCGCACAAAAGGTGGCTGCCCGAGCCGCCACGCTGGCCCGCAAGAACTACCAGCGCGTGGTGGGAGTCGTCGAAAACATGAGCACCTTCACCTGCGCTCACGGCGAGCCCTACGAGCTCTTTGGCCGAGGTGGCGGCGAGCAGCTTGCAGCCGACATAGGGGTGCCTCTAATGGCGCGCATCCCACTGGAGCCGGCGGTCTCGCTCGGGGGGGACCAGGGTGAGCCCGTCGCCCTGGCACCGGCCACGCCGGCTGGCCGCGCCTTCGACGAGCTCGTGGACGCCCTAGTCGCGACCTGCCCTCCGGTCGCCATGGGCTCGTGTTCGGCCCGCCTCGCCACCGCTTTCCAGGCCCTCGAAGTGGCAGCCCCGGCCGCACCTTCTCCTTGACCTTCTCCTTGACCTTCTCCTTGACCTTGCGGCCACAACCCGCGGCTTTGCGCTCTGCGCGCGTCAACTACGCCTGAAAGCGGTACACAACGCGCGAATTCCAGACAATGCGTGCGCCCTGGCTGGCGCGCGTGCCATTGTGGGCGCCAGGGTTGGAGAAGACGTCACGATAGGAGCACAGGGTGAACCAAAGTCATCCGCAACAGCAGAGAGCCGAGATGTCAGTTGTCCAACTGGCCGAAGCCCTGATCCAAGGAGACGTGCTGATAGCCCTCCAAGAGCGTGGCGAGATTGCCCCGGCGTGGGGCTACCTAAACCTCCTGGCCCACAGCGACCGGAGTTCCCTGCAGCGGGTCAGGGAGTTCAACGAGTCCCGCCAGCCCCTCTCCGGCTGGGGAACGGTCGTGTTCGACCTGATCGTCGACATCTTGGGGTGGGTGCACACCGACGAGGATCTCCTCGCGCTCCAGCGCAAGGCGCTCGTGCCCCTCGAGCTGTCCGTGTGGCATGGGCGTGATTCGCTGTCTTCGCCCGTTGACCTCGACATCCTGGTCCGGAGCGCCGTCTACCGCTACCTCGGCAAGCTCTAACCAGGGTCGCAGATGCGGTCGCCGTGGGGGTCACGGCTTGTAGGCGGAACCTAATTTGGCTTAGATTTGGCGCTAGTGCGAGTTGCGAGGGTACCCCCGGCCATCGTCCTCGCAGCTACCATGTGCGGCGGGTCGCTCAGTGGGCCCGCGCCGGCAAGCGCCGCGGGCGTGAAGACGCCTGTGGACGTCTTCTATGCCGCCTCCCTCCAGGACATCATGGGCAACCAGGTCGGGCCGGCCTTCGACAAGGTGACCGGGGACCACTTCGTCGGGTTCCCCGGGGGGTCGAAGGCGCTGGCCACGGAGATCAGGGGCAAGCTCGAGAGGGCGGACGTGTTCGTGAGCGCGAGCCCCGCCGTAGACGCCTCCCTGATGGGCAAGGCCAACGGCGACTGGCTGAGCGGCTACAAGGTCTTCGGCCGCACTTACCTCGAGATCGGCTATGACCCAAAGAGCCGGTTTGCCCGAGAGCTGCGTTCCAAGCCCTGGTACGAAGTGGTCGGCCAGCCGGGTTTCAGCCTCGGCCGCACCGACCCGAGCACCGACCCCAAGGGCGTGCTGGCCAGGGAAGCTCTCTTGGAGGCGGCCCGCCAGCACCACCTGCCAGCGCTCGACCGAGAGGCGACGGAGAGCTCCGATGTCTTCCCTGAGGCCTCCCTGGTCGGGAGGGTCCAGTCGGGCCAGCTCGACGCCGGATTTTTCTACGGGGTCGAGGTGGTGGCGGCCAAGCTCCCCGCCGTACGGCTGAGCGGATACGACCTGTACGCCACCTACACCGTTGCCGTGGTCAACCGGGCGGCGCACCCGGGGGCGGCCGGCGCTTTCGTGGCCTTCCTCACGGGCCCCAAGGCCAGGAAGCTCATGGCCAAGGACGGGATGCAACCGTTCGCCGGCCAGTAACCCCGCCCGCGGCCGCCTCTCCGGTCGCGCCCGCCCAGTCGCCTCCCGGCCGTCACCCCCCCTGGCGGAGCCCTCTCACGTGGCTAGCTGCCCTTCTCGTCGCCTATCTGGCCGGCCCCGTGATCGTGTTCCTGGTCCGGAGCGCCGGGCGCCCGGGGGAAGGCTTCGACGTACCTGGCCTGCTGGGGGCATTTGGCACGTCGGCCTTGGCGGCAACGATCTCTGCCTGCCTGGTGGGGCTCCTCGGCATCCCCCTCGCCTACCTGCTCGCACGCGAGCGCGGGCCGCTCGCCACCGCTATCGGGGTCGTCGTGCAGCTGCCCCTGGCTCTACCCCCTCTCATGAGCGGGGTTGTGCTTCTGTACGTCTTCGGGCCGTACACCTGGTTGGGCCGGCTGTCGGGCGGGCGGTTCACCGAGTCCCTCGCCGGGATCGTGATCGCCCAGTCGTTCGTGGCTTCGCCTTTTTTGGTCGTGGCGGCCCGCTCGGCGTTCCGGGC
>JAJZYO010000464.1 GCA_021798075.1 Actinomycetes bacterium | reverse complement strand
ACGCGGTCACGGTCAACCAGCCGGGAGCGATGACCACGGGCCGCATGATGTCCGAGACACGCACCTCGCCCAGGACATGCTGCGCTCGGCCCACCACCTGCTCCCGCTTGGCGGAGGAGAGCACGAACCAGCCTGTGATGCCGAGCGTGAAGGCGTCGACGGAGTCGTTGGCCTCGAAGAGGGTGAGGGCCCCGAAGAGGCAGGCCATGCCCAGGACGGTGCCGGCGGCAGCCGTGAGGCGGGTGGCCAGCCACCGGTTGTGGGTGACCCACCACAGCAGGCCGTGCAGCACCCGCCCGCCGTCGAGCGGGGACGCCGGCACCAGGTTGAACATCCCGAGCAGGATGTTGATGGCGCCCAGCCAGTCCAGTGAGGCCCCGGCCAGGGACCAGCCAAAGTGACGGGCGCCGAAGGCCAGGCCCAGTGCGACGGCCCCCACCATCCCGCTCGTGAGCGGCCCGACCAGCGCTATCCAGAGCTCGGACCGAGGGGACCGGCTGTCACCTTCGATCCTGGTCAGGCCGCCCATGAACCAAAGGGTGATGCCGTCCACCTTCATCTTCGCCCGCTTGGCGGCGACGGCGTGGGCCACCTCGTGGGCCAGCACGCCGACCAGCAGGGCGACGGCCGTGAGGGCGCCGGCCACCCAGTAGGCGGAGCGGGGGTAACCGGCCACCCGGGGGAGCTGGTCGACCGAGAGGATGTAGGCGACGATGGCTGCCAGGGCGAGCAGGCTCCAGTTGACGCCGACCGTCACACCACCCACACGGCCCAGCCTCACCGTGTCGCGCACCCTGCCTCCTTTCGAGAGCTTCGAGGCCTGCTCAGCGGCCTCCATATGTCCCAACGCCCGTTAGCGGGCCTTGCTTCCCACTGCTCCTTATAGCCGCGGTCCCTGTGAGGATGCTGGGAAGCACCTGATGAGCAGCACATCGTGGCGCCCCCACTCGGGCAGGACCAGGGACAGGCTCAGTGGCGCCTCGTCCCCATGGCCCGCTTGGCCTCCAGTTGGGCCTCCCGGTCGGCGATGGCCCGGCGCTTGTCGTACTCGCGCCGCCCGCGCGCCAGCGCCAGCTCGACCTTGGCCCGGCCGTCCTTGAAGTAGACCGACAGCGGGACCAGGGTTAGCGGGCCCTGTCTCGTCTGGCGGGCAAGATCGTCGATCTCCCGCCGGTGCAGGAGGAGCTTGCGAGAGCGGTCGGGGTCGAACATGCCGAAGGCCGTGGCGTAGCCGTACGGCGACACGTGCATGCCGTGCAGCCAGACCTCGCCGTCCTGGGCCCGGGCGTACGAGTCGCGCAGCTGAACCCGGCCCTCCCGGAAGGACTTGACCTCGGCGCCCACGAGCACGATGCCGGCCTCATAGGTGGCGACGATGTCGTAGTCGTGGCGCGCCCGGCGGTTCTGGGCCACCAGGCCCCCCGAGTAGTCCTTCTTAGCGGCCATGGGCCACCAACGGTAGTTTCGTCATCGTGCTCGTGCTCACTCAGCGTTCCTGGGACGTGATGGTCGCCCACTGCCTGGACGGCTTGCCTATGGAGGCGTGCGGCCTGCTGGCCGGGCAGGAGGGTGCCGGCACCCAGGTGCTGGAGGTCTACCCGACGGCCAATGCTGCCCGGTCAGCCCGTGTGTACACGGTCGAGCCGCGTGACCTGCTGCGAGCGGACCGTGCCGCCGAGGCGGCCGGGCTCAGCGTCGTCGGGGTTTGGCACTCCCACACCCACACCCCGGCCTACCCGTCGCCCACCGACATCGCCCAGGCCCCGGACCCTGGGTGGCACTACGTGCTTGTGTCTCTAAGCGATACCGAACCGGTCCTGCGCAGCTACCGCATCGTGGACGGGGCTGTGACCGAAGAGCCGGTGCTCCTCGCGACTTTGCCGGGTGGTGCCGTAGAATCGTGACGAGCTGAGTCAGGTTTGGGTGCCGGCGCCCGTCCGTGACCGGCGTGGACCGTGGAACCACCGAGTAGGGAGATGCCCGTGGCTGTCGAAGTGCGCTTGCCCAACATCCTGCGTCCGCTGGCGGGCGGCGAGCCGGTGGTCAAGGCCGCCGGCGGCACCCTGCGAGAGGTGTTCGACGACCTGGTCCGCCAGTACCCGGGCCTGCAGGGCTCGCTGTTCAACACCGAGGGCGAGATGCACCGGCACCTCAACGTCTTCCTCAACGACGACGACGTGCGCTACCTCGGGCGCCTCGAGGCCAAGGTGGGCGACGGGGACACGGTGACGCTGATGCCGGCGGTGGCCGGCGGGGCTGTGGCGGGTTGAGGGTGGCCCGCTTCGACAGCGTCCTGGAGACCATCGGCAACACGCCCCTGGTCGACATAAGCGAGCTGAGCCCCAACCCGCGGGTGAGGGTGCTGATCAAGCTCGAGGGCCTCAACCCCGCCGGCTCGGTCAAGGACCGGGCGGCCAAGGCCATGATCGAGGATGCCGAGAAGGACGGCAGCCTCGCGCCGGGCCGGCGGATCCTCGAGTCGTCAAGCGGCAACACGGCGGCCGGGCTGGCCATGATCGCCCGGGTCAAGGGGTACCCGTTCACCACCGTGGTGCCCGAGAACGTCTCGATCGAGCGGGTCAAGCTCCTGCGGGCCTTCGGCGCCGAGATCGTCGCCTCGCCCGCGGCAGAGGGCTCCAACGGCGCCATGCGCCGGGCCCAGGCCCTGGCGGCCGAGCACCCGGACTGGTGGTTCTCGTTCCAGTACGGAAACCCGGCCAACCCCAAGGCCCACTTCGAGGGGACCGGCCCCGAGATCTGGCGGGACTGCCCGGAGGTGACCCACTTCGTGGCCGGCCTGGGTACTGCAGGCACCATCATCGGGGTGGGCAGCTTCCTCAAACAGTGCAACCCAGCCGTGTCCATCTGGGCTGTGCAGCCGCCC
>JAJZYO010000463.1 GCA_021798075.1 Actinomycetes bacterium | reverse complement strand
CGATGTCAAGCGGCAACGAAGGCACCGTCGTGGTCGTCGTCGATTCGGCCGAAGCCTTGCTCGCGGCCGCGGGCAGGGGGCCGCACAGGCTCGCCACCAGGGCTGCACACAAGGCCCAGGAGCGGGCCGTTGCGCGCCACGACGTCATCCTCCTCTGAACCCCTGCGATGGGGCCTTGGTTCCCGCTGCGGCCGTGCACCGGGGCGGCTGGCGCCCACGAAGACGGGCAATTCTGCCGTCAGGCAAGAACTCGTGGGCGCTCCTTGTGGGCGGAACCGGGGGCCGCGATGGTGGCGTAATGGGACTGTGAAGATGCCTGGGTCATTGGCGAGCCCTGATGGCGGCGGCCACCGGTTTCTCGCTCGCGGGCGTCAGCCTTCGTTGCCGCCGGCTCGCGTGAGTTCTGCCAGGATGACGTCGTGCAGCCACGACCTTTGGAAGGACGGGTAGTGCTCGTGACTGGTACCAGCCGGCGCGTTGGCATCGGCTCCGCGATCGCGAGGAGGGTAGCCGGCGACGGAGCCTCAGTGATGCTGCATTCCTGGTCCCCTCACGACGAGGAGCAGCCTTGGGGCGCCGACCGAGGTTGGGCCGATGCCTTGGCCCGTGAGCTTCGTGACGAAGGGGCCCAGGTGGGACATATGGCAGCCGACTTCGCCGACCCCCTTGCCCCTTCTGCAGTCGTCGGGGCGGCCGTGGAGGCTTTCGGCCGCCTGGACGCCGTGGTCGCAAACCACGCCCGTTCGAGCGCCCAGTCGCTCGAAGAGCTCACCGCTGCCGAGGTCGACCTCACCTACGCCGTGAACACACGTGCGACGCTGTTGCTAGTGCAGGCCTTCGCCGCTCACCACGACGGCCGCCCAGGGGGCCGGGTGGTCCTTTTCACCTCTGGCCAGTACCACGGGGCCATGCCCGACGAGCTGCCTTACGTCGCTTCGAAGGCTGCCCTGCACGGCCTCACCGCCAGCCTGGCCGTGCACCTGATGCCTCGCGGCATCACAGTGAACTGTGTCAACCCCGGCCCCAATGACACTGGTTACGCCGACGACGTGACCATCGCCGCGGTCAGAGAGCGGAACCCGGGCCGGAGGTGGAGCACTCCGTCCGACGCGGCACGGCTCGTCGCCTGGTTGCTCAGCGACGAGGCTGACTGGGTCACTGGCCAGGTCATCGCGTCCGACGGCGGCTGGTCAGCTCTCGGGGGCTCTTGAGGCTGCACGGACCTGTCCAGCTGTCCACCCGCGGCAGTCTCGCCGTGGTCCCATGTTTGGCGAGCGTGGCGGGGAACGGCTTCGCAAGTGACACGCGCTCGATCAGTGGGCGAAGCTCTGCGCCTTGACACCGAACCCGCCTGCCGAAAGGCGTTCCCAAACTGGTAGCGCCAGTTCGGCGAGCTCGTGAAAGCCTGGGGCGTTCGTCCGGTGCAGATCCGCAAGGGCGTGACGATGACGGGCGTTCAGCTTGCCTCCGTCGTTCACGGCGTGCTGGTCGACGCGAGCGAAGCGCCCCGACCCTCTTCACGGGCGGCGCGGGCCCGTCTGCGACCGGTCTTGGCGCGTTCGGCATGGGGGTGCCCGTACGGCCCGCTCGGTCGAGCGACAAGTCCCATCTTTGATGGCCCAGGTACGGTCTCTGCGTAGTCCGGAACGCGAACCCGGTGGAGATCGGCTACCCCGCGTCAGACTGACCCTGTGGCTATGACCCTACGCTTCGAGATCTTCCCTTCCGATCTGGACGCCACCGCCGATTTCTACACTCGGGTGTTGCGCTTCGAGGTCACTGCCGACCGCAGGGCTGAACCCGAGCCTTACATGGCCTTCCGGCGCGACGCTGTTCGGGTCGGCGCGGCCCGCCACGCCCACGAAGAGCACCGCCCTGAGCGCCGGCCGCCCGTCGGGGTGGAACTGGTCCTCGAGGTAGACGACATCGACGCCGAACTCGAACAGGTACGCACCTCAGGTTGGCCCCTCGCCGAACAGCTCCAAGAGCGCCCCTGGGGGCTGAGGGACTTCCGGCTCGTCGACCCCAGCGGCTACTACCTACGGGTTACCAACCGGGCGCCAACCTGAGCGAAGCCTCCGTGGAAGGGCCGGTTGCACCAACCGTGCACCAGTGGGCAGAGCGAGGAAAGGCCGCGGTCTCCGGGCAGCCATCGACGGAACGCCATTTCGGGATACCCACCGTCCCCGGTGGTGGCCCCTGGTATAAGTGAGCCCATGCAACGCGACCTGCCGATCTGCGCGACCTGCGGCGTCCAGTACGGTGCTTCGCGCGCCGACTGCCCGATCTGCCTGGACGAGCGCCAGTACGTCGGCTGGGACGGCCAGCGGTGGACCACGTTGGCTCAGCTGCAGGGCGAGGGACGTCGCGGCCGAATCGCCGAGGAAGGCCCGGGTGTGACCGGCGTGGGCGCCGACCCGCCGACCGCGATCGGCCAGAGGGCGCTGCTAGTGGCCGCGGCGGGCGGCAACGTGCTCTGGGACATGATCACCTACATCGACGACGCAATGGTCGACCAGGTGGCACGACTCGGCGGCGTCAGCGCGATAGCGATCAGCCACCCCCACTTCTACGGCTCGATGATCGAGTGGGCGCACGCGTTCGATGCTCCCGTCTACATCCACCGGGACGACCGCCGGTGGGTCGCCCGGCCCGACGACTCGGTCGTGTTCTGGGCTGGAAACACCCTGCAGATCGGCGACGGGCTCACCCTGGTCAACCTCGGCGTGCACTTCGACGGCGGCCAAGTCCTCCACCGAGCGAGCGGGCCTGACGGGGCCGGCGTGCTGTTCTCCGGCGACATCGTCGCAGTGGCCCTCGACCGGCGCTGGGTCAGCTTCATGTACAGCTCCCCCAACTACATCCCCGACCGGCCCCGCAAGATCCGCCGGGCACTCGAGTTGCTCGCCCCG
>JAJZYO010000462.1 GCA_021798075.1 Actinomycetes bacterium | reverse complement strand
CAGGGCGTCACGGTACGGGCCGGTCGTCGTCTTGGCCGGCTTGTCGCCTTCGCCGGCGGTCGCGGCGTCGCGGATCGCCTCGTAGGAGGCGGTCGTCGACGTCGCGGCGGCGTACGCACGGAACCAGCGGCGGAGCGTCTCAGGACGGCGCAGCGCCGTTCCGGCCTCGGGCAGGTCCACCTCGACGATGCGCTGCAGGTAGCCGTCGAGCGCCGCCCGGACCGCGCGGTCGGAGCCGCCGCGGAGGCCGGGGAAGCCGCCGCTGACGATCTCGGCCGTGTAGTCCCGCAGCTCCAGCCCGCAGTGGCCGGCCACCAGGTCGGGGACGACTCCGTGGTCGAGGAGCCGGGCCATGACACCGTGGGCGTGCAGACGCCGCGCTCGGCCAGAGTCAATGGGCGCATCCGCAAGATGACGATCCGCCCGGCCCCCGAGTGTGTCGGAGCCGTCCTCGGTGCGGCCGACCCGGTGAGCAGAAACCGGCCACCGGTCGGGTCATCATCGACGGCCCGCCGGACCAGGTCCCACGCGACCGGCAGCCGCTGCCACTCGTCGATCAGGATGGGGTACGGACCTTCCCCGAGCCGGCGCGGGTCGGCGGCGAGCAGCTGCGCCTGCGCTGGGTCATCCAACCGCAACACCTGCACGGCCCGCTGAAGCGCGGTTGCCGTCTTACCAACACCTCTCGGCCCCTCGATCGCGATGGCAGGCAGCTCCGGCAGCAGAGCGTCGAGCTCGGCGTCGAGCACCCGCGTCCGGTAAGAGGTCACCACGTCACGCTACCGATCCGCATGTCCCCACGCTACCATTGCACAGTCACTCACCCTACTCCTCCGCAGCCTTCTGCGCTACCGTTCCGCAGCCACTATCTTTCAAGGAGCCGAGCTCTGGTCGCGAAAGCACCGGCGCGCCCACTCGCTCGCAGCGCCCACCCCTCAGTTGGGTGACGGGGGTCTACGAACAATGGAACGGAAAGTCACGCTAAGCCCGTCCGGGTAGGCCGGTGCGATGGAGCAGCCCGTCATGACCTGCACCCGAGGGTGAGAATTGCCGGCGCCGGACGGGACGGGACGGGACTTATGCAGCAGGAGTTTCGGGCGAGCAGGACACTGCGATCGTTCTGCGGTCATGGGGTGCCTGTCGACTGACGCCGAGGCTGATGCCTATCAGCAGGTTTCCAGGCCCGGCCTCGAGGTGCCGGTTCCTCGGGCCATCAGCCAGCTTGACTTGTCGGGAACAGGTCCTTGCTGAGGCCGAAAGCCAGCCTTGGGGCCCCGATGGGGAACTGCATGGGTAGTTGGGTTGTGGGACGACCATTTTCGCGCTGGCTGTCACGTTCGCCGCCTGAGCGGCATCTTGTACTTGTAGATGGCAGACATCGTCAGCGCCTCGTCGCTACCCATGCTTGAGGCCAGGGCTGCTGCGCTCAACAGCGATGCCCAGGCCAAGGTGGTCGAAGAGTTGTTTTGCACTTCGGGCGAGCGGCTAGGGCGCTTCCTGGCCCAGATGGTCAGTGACCGGGCCCTCGCCGAGGACCTGCTGCAGGAGACCTTTGAGGACGCCCTCCGCCACCGGGCCGCCTTAGCCTCAATCGAGAACCCCCAGGCTTGGCTGTTCGGCATCGCCCGCCACCGCGCTCTCGCATCGCTCCGCCGCCACCGCCGCCTGTTGCGTGCAGTCGAGCGGCTGGGCCAAAGGGCCCGCGGCCCAGCGCTCGTCGAGGAAGCGGAGGTAGTCGCCGTACGCGACCTGCTCGAGCGCCACTTGAAGCCCGAGGAGAGGGCCTTGGTGGTCCTCCGCTACCTCCACGGCTACGACGCAGGCGAGCTGAGCGCCATCACTGGCCTGTCGCCTGAGGCCGTGCGGCAACGGCTCTCCCGCGCCCGGGCGCGGCTGGTACGGGCATCGGGCCTGGGGACAAAGAAGGAGGACTGACCGTGAGAGACGCGTCCGAAGAGGAACTGGAAGAAGAGCTCGTTCAAGCCCTGCTGGCACCCCTGGCCCAGGTCCGGCCCGTGGCGTTGCGGCGCTCCAGGGCTGCCAGGCGGTGGCGAAGGCCGACGGTGATCGGTGCCGGCGTCGCCGCCCTTCTGGCGCTCGTTGGTGGGGGCATGGCCGCGGCCGGTGCCTTTGGCCCGCTCCACGGCGCGGTACTCCGGGCACCCGCCCCTGACATATCCCTCAACGGCACGAACGCCTGCCAGCTGGTCGGCCAGACAGCGGCGCAGGCGGACAAAGTCCTGACTGAGAACGGCTACCGGGTCGAGTGGCGGTTCATGCACTGGGGCAGCCAATTGATCCCCGCCCAAGTGAGCACCACGGTCGGCCCCTCGGCCAGCGGCCCTACTACCACGTCGGGCACGACGCCCGCTCCCGCCGGGGCGGTGGCTGGCTACGAGTCCTCCCCAACGACAGTGCCAGGCGACAGTGTCGTCTGGCAACTGTTCAGCGACACCGGCGTTGCCAAGACCGTCCTGGTCTTCGTCGAGGCCCCACACGACCCCGACGCGCCGACGATAGAGACCCCGAGTTGCTCGACGACGAGTTCCTAACTTGCGCGCTTGCCCGTCGGGGAACGGGCCTCGGTGCTGTACGCACTAAGCCCGTCCCGGTGGTCCGCTGCGATGGCACAGGCTTTCGTGGCCGCACCGGAGCCGAAAATTCGATGGCGCCGGCTGAGGCTGATGTAGGAGGAGCCTCGGGCGATCAGGGCACCGAGATCCGTCGTACGGTCATGGCGTGCCTGTCGAGTTCCTGACTGACGCCGAGGCTGCTGCCTACGGCCGGTTTTCAGGCCCGCCCTCGAGGCCCGAGCTGGAACGGGCCTTCTTCCTCGACGACCTGGACAAGGAACTGGTCGCCAGGCGCCGCGGGGGCCACAACCGCCTCGGTTGCGCCCTCCAGTTGACGACTG
>JAJZYO010000461.1 GCA_021798075.1 Actinomycetes bacterium | reverse complement strand
AAGCGCCGACATCCTGCCCACCTCCCTCCGGCCCGCCCAGGGCCACCTTGCCGCCCTCTTCGATGCCCGAGACGGCACCGGTGGCCTCGAAGAGCACTGCTTCGACCACCGCTCCCATTTCGCTGTGGCCAGCGAGCAGGACGCCGCGGCCGCCCTTGGCCCGGGCGTTGGCCAGCCCCTGGCCGGGGAAAGTCGAAGCCGGCTCGACCGCTACCACGTAGGCCCGGCCCCACCAGGGCCAGCCAGCGCTCGCGTGGGCCTCCTGCCACAACCAAGCGCAGGGGAACACCTCCAAGGGCCAGCGCAGGCCGACGCCGAGCCTGAGACGAGGGTTGGTGATAGCGAACCAGCCCGAGCCGAAGCCGCTGAGGTAGGCGAGCACGGCACGGCGGTCCTCGGGGCCGGGGAGCAAGCCCAAGTCGACCGGTTTGCCGTCCCGGGCTTGGACGACGGGCCAGTCGTGCTCTGACGCCGCAGCGAGGAACGTCCCGGGTTCGCGGTCGTCTGCCACGACGGACTTACAACCCGCAAAGAGCAGGCACCCTTGGTCGACAAAGGGCGCGCCGAAGGCCGGGTGGTGCGACCACATCACCTCTACTTGGCCGGGAGAGAGGTTGCGAACCACCTCGTGCAGGCGCAGGACCGGCCCGTCCAGGAAGAACTCGCGCGTCACGTGCAACGGGGCGGAAAAAAGCTCGGTCTCGAGCGTGGCCGACGTCGCGCCCACCTCGGCCACCTCCCAGCGGACGAGCGCCGCCTCGCCGTGGAACCCCCAGGTCGCGCCGTGCTCTTCGCACTCGTCGCCCCCGTTGGGCAGGAGCAGCTGCCACCCGCCCGGGTAGGCTTCGAGCCAGCGCTCCTGCGAGGAGCTGGCACGTCCCCACAGGCCGGGCTGCCGCAGCCCCCAAGGCGTTTTCCACAACACGTCGACGCCGGTGCGCAAGTCGACAAGCGAATAGATGTCCGCACCTTTGCCCGCCAGCACCGTCACCTCGACGTGCGCGTTGGACAGAGTCAGGGCTCCTGCCGCCGCCAGCTCGGGGCGCCTCACGCCGTCACCGCGGCCGCGCCTGTGCCTTGCCCAAGGGCCACGTGGCCGGCCACAGCGGCCCACTCCTATCGTCATCAGCTGCCACGGCGCTCCTCCGCGGGTGAAAGTCGTGACGGCTCGTCCTCTTGGCGCAGAACCCCCCGACTTCGACGGTCAGCCTCGAGTGTCGGCAGAGGGGCTTTGCCCCGGAGCACTCGGTTGGCATCCGACCGATGTTACTAGTCCGACTTGTCACCAGCGGGGCAGCCTTGACAGGGGTGTATCGACGCGCCATACTGTCCAACTCAGGATAACGTTTTTCTGGTTCTAGTTGCCCGCTATGAAGCGGGCGTCACTGTGGGGAGGGGTCGAACTGGCAACGCTGCGAGGACTGTTGTGGGACCACCCTCGCTGTACTGAGCCGATGAGAGCGGCTGCGGCAGTCTGGGCCAGTCTGCACCCCGACACCAAAGTCGAGTTTTCGGTGCGAGCATTGTCGGCGTTCAACGACGAGCCATTGGAGCAGGCCGCGTTAGGCTATGACCTGGTCATCTTCGACCACCCGATGGTCGGAGCAGCCGCTCAAGACGGCATCATGCTGGCATTGGACGAGGTGTTGCCCGAGGTCGAGCCCCAAGCGTTGAGCGGTCAGACCGTGGGCGGTAGCCAGGAAAGCTACCTGTACGAAGGCCATGTGTTCGCTATCGCGGTCGACGCAGCCTGCCAGGTGGCAGCGGTCAGGGAAGACATCCTGGAATCATCTGGTCACGCAGTCCCGCGGACTTGGCCCGAAGTAGTCGCACTAGGTGCTGCTCGCCCCGGCTTGGTCGCCTTGCCATTTTCCCCGACCGACATGTTCTGCTCGCTGCTTAGCCTTGCAGCCTCGTTCGGGTGCCCTTTCAGCTCGGACGAGGGCTTTGCGGACGTCGCCCCTCTGGCGACGCTCGTGGAGCTAGCGAAGGTGGTGCACCCCTGCTTCAGGCTCAAGGCCGTAGAGCTAGTGAATAGCTGAGCGACGCTCCCCGACTCGAACTCGAGCGTAATGGCGGCCTGCCCGAACGGGTACGGGCGCCTGCCCGCAGGCCGGCCCACGGAGCGTGCGCTCACCACTATGGCGTTGCCAAGGAGGAAGCGCGTCAGGTCGAACAGGTGCACCGTGGCATCCTCGAGCAGGTCGACGTAGTCGTAGCCGAGGTGCATCTTTCCGAGGAGGACCTTCGGCCCCTCAAGCCCTGGCATTTCAACGGCAGCCTGCCGGGCGCGACGGAACGGGGGCGAGAACCGAAGGTTGGCAACAGGCATCAGGATGGTGCGCTGTTTTTCGCTTGCGCGGCAAAGCTCCCGTGCGTCCACCAGCGAGGTGCAAAAAGGCTTCTCTACGATCACCGCTAGGCCCACCTCAACCGCGTGACGAGCGTGCTCGGCGTGCAGGTGGTCGGGGCTGGCGACCACCACGGCATCGACGCCCCCAGCGGCTAGGAGCTCCGTGTGGTCTGGGTACCACGTGCACCCGTACTGGCGCGCCACCTTGCGCCCCTGGTCCTCAGCCGGGTCGGCGATGGCGACCAGCTCGACTGGGTCCCACAAAGTACGGAGCCGCCACAGTGCTGGCAGCCACTTGGACTGGGCCACTCCCCCCGCACCGATCAAGCCGAGGCGCACCGGCGGCCGACCCGCCCGCTGCGGGTCGTAGCCGACCCCGTAGACGTCCGCACCGGCAAACATCTTCTCGACAGGCGTGTGGCCGTAGACGTCCGACATCTCAAAGGCGCCTCGCCCGGAGACGTGCCCCCTCTTCATGCGATTGCGATCGGCCGGACGAGGGACCCCGTCGCACCCACTATCTTCAGTGGGAGGCACACGAAGAGAAACTCGCCCACCCTGGCGGCCGC
>JAJZYO010000460.1 GCA_021798075.1 Actinomycetes bacterium | reverse complement strand
CCGCCGTCGACGACCGGCATCCCGTGCACGACGCCCTGGCCGCCACTCACCGTCACCAGCGGCACCTTGCCTGTCGCCGGGCCGGGCGTCAACCAGAGCCAGCTCCAAGTGGTCCCGCCAGGCACGTTCACTCCGGACCAAGTGGAGTACTACGGCCACCCCCTCTACACCTTCGTGAGGGACACGGCCGCCGGCCAGTTCAACGGCGAGGACGTGACGGCTTTCGGCGGGGTCTTCTGGCTGGTCTCGCCGAGGGGCATGCCGGACGCCGGCGTCCCCCAGCTTGGGACCGAACTGTCCAAGTCGGGTGAAGCCCTCAATGCCACGTTGCCCAACAGCGGCAGTATGAGGACGCTTTACCAGCTGACGGCTGACACTCAGGGGCCGAGCGGCCAGCCACCCTTCGGGGGGTACGGCCCGCCGATGCCCCGCCCACAACCCCTACAGGACGACCCCCACATGGGCCACAACGGGCACCTGATGCCGATGCCAATGGCTGGGCCCGCCGAGAGCACGTGCGTCGGGGCTTGCACGGCCATCTGGCCGCCGCTCTTGACCACGGGCCGGCCCCAGCTCGGGCCGGGCATCGACCCCCGGCTGGTCGGGGAGCTGCGGCGCCCCGACGGCACCATGCAGGTGACCTATGCGGGCTGGCCTCTCTACCTCTACTATGTCGACCTCGCTCCCGGCGCCCCCGCCGGGGAGACCAATGGCCAGTACCTGCTCGACTACCTGGTCCACGGCGTCTGGTGGCAGGTGGCGCCCCAGGGCGGCCCCCAACCCGGCGCGGCCGGGTTGACGACTTCCGTGCTCGGCACCACTACCTACGTGGCCGCGACATCGCCTTCCGTCCCTCCGAGCGGCCCGTCGGTCGTGTACACCTTCACCCCGAGCACACCCGGGGGCACCTGCACCGGTGCCTGCGCCAGGGCCTGGCCGCCAGTGCTCACGAGCTTGCCGCCAGTTTCGACGCTTTCGGGGGTCGGCACGCTGCAGCGGCCTGACGGTACCTTCCAGGTCACTTACAAGGGCCAGCCGCTGTACTTCTTCGCCAACATCTTGGGCAAGGCCCCGGCCACCGCCGGCCTGTACCCGCTGACGGGCACCGCCGCTACGGTAGCCAGCCCGGTCAGCACGCCCTACGGGACCTTCACCGCCGTCACCGGCTGAACCGAGGGGTCCGCGGGCCAGGTGCCGGCCGGGCGAGAAGGGCACGCCCGGCCGGCCCGGGCCGGACAGCCTCAACCAGCCACGTCGAAGCCCTCGCCCGTAAGCGCCACAAACGCGTCCTCGAGCGAAAGCCGCTCGGGCACGAGCAGGCTCACGCCCACCCCTGCCTCCACCAGGGCCCGGCAGCAATCTTCTGGGCGGAGGCCATCGAGGGAGCCCGTCAGCTGGGCGCCGGAACGTTCCAGGTGGGACATGCCCAGGCGCTCCAGCACGGCGCCGGCCCGGGCGGGGTCGTCCACCTCGACACGCAGCCTCGGCGTCGCCGTGGTGCGCAGCTCCGCCAGCGTGCCTTGGGCCAACAGCTTCCCGCGGTGCATGACGCCGGCGTGGGTGCACACCTGCTCGATCTCCGAGAGCAGGTGGGAAGAAAGGAAGACCGTGGTGCCCTCCGAACCGAGCTGGCGGACCAGGTGGCGGATCTCGCGCGTCCCCTGCGGGTCCATACCGTTGGTGGGCTCGTCAAGCACGAGGAGCTGGCGGGGGCGCAAAAGAGCCGCAGCCAGGCCGAGGCGCTGGCGCATGCCGAGCGAGTAGGCCTTGTACTTCCTACCGGCCGCCGCACTGAGGCCGACCCTGGTGAGGGCCTCGGCGACGCGGGCATGCCGGGTCTGGCGCTGGCCGTCCGGGCCCATGGCGTCGAACCGGACGAGGTTTTCTTCCCCGGTGAGCCACGGGTAGAAGGCCGGCCCCTCCACGAGGGCCCCCACCTCGGGCAGGGCCGCCATGGCCTGACCGGGCATGCGATGGCCGAGGAGCTGCCAAGTGCCGGCGCTCGGGTTTACCAGGCCGAGCAGCACCCGGATCGTGGTGGTCTTGCCAGAACCATTGGGCCCGAGGAACCCATAGATGCTCCCCGCCGGCACCGCCAGGTCTATGCCGTCGACAGCATGCACGGCCCCGAAGGACTTGGCGAGGCCATGGGTCTCGATGGCAAACGCGTGCGAAGCCACCGCACCTTGCTTACTTGGTCAAAGGCCGTTGCCGGCCGCTCGGCACTACGCCCCCTGGGAAGCGGCCGCCTCCAGCACGGAGGGGGCCACGAAACCGGCGTAGAACTGCCCGTCGGGCATCACGAGGACGTTGAGCAGGTAGCTCGTGAACAGCCTCGCCTGCTGACCGCCCACGTCTACCTGAGTAGCCACGGCGCCGAACAGGGCTTGGCCTGTGGTGCCGGCGAGTTGGCTCGACTTGCCATGGAGCACGGTGGCCCAGCCCGTCCCTGATTTACCGAGGGAGGTGGGCAGCCAGCCGAGGCCCTGGGGCTGGCTCGGGACCGAGCCGATGTCGTGGGTCACGACCGTGCTACCCGGAGGGGCGACGAAGGTGAACTCGCTCGAAGCCGGCGCGCCAAGGTTGAGCGAACCGGTGAACCCGAACTCGAGGGCCGGGGCATTCGCGCCCTTGGCGTTGACGGCGACCTGGAGCGGTACCCCGAGGAGCGGCCCGCTCGAGCCGACAGCGATGCTGATATCGCTCACCGTGGTCGCTTCTTTGGGCGTGAGCACCAGCTGGTAGGCGGGCTGGCCAGCCACATAAAGCGGCTCTCCCTCGGTGACCGAGGTGGTGGCCGAGAGGTTTTGCAGGATATTGGCCGCGACCTGCTGGGGCGTTACGACTGCTCCGCTGCCCGAGCTCGGGCTGGACGCGCTGGGGCTGGTCGCGGGCCCGATGAAGTGTTCGACCCGCTGCGTGGTGCT
>JAJZYO010000459.1 GCA_021798075.1 Actinomycetes bacterium | reverse complement strand
AGGAGGCAGGGCCGGCGCACCAGCGGCCCCCGCTGGTCTCGACGGTTCCGTCTTACAGGTGAGCACGGGCAACGGCATCCTAGAGGTGTGGGGCACGATAGGCCTGCCGACCCTTGGCGGCGGGAACCAACCTCTGAGCAGTGGCGTCGCTGCCAACAGCGCTGGCGTGTTCGGCGCTAGCGCGCGCCGTTCTGCCGTCAGGGGAGTGTCGCGTGACCACCCCCGAGGCTCGGCCGCCAACGGGGCATCGCCCGGCGGCGCAGGCAGTCCGCTCATTCCAGAATTGCCTGATCTCGCGTTAATAGAGATCGACGGCCTAACCGTCTCGTCTTCGGGTGTCAGCCTGAGCACGCTTGAGAGCTATCTCCTGTCCCAACCGGGGATCTCGCCCTCCCTCGCAGCCGAGATCCGGGCCATAGGCGACCCGAGTTCGACCTTGCCACTTCCCGTGCCTACTGGGAGCTCTACGACGACGGTGAAGGTTGGCGACCACCAGGCTGTGGTCTACGGCCTGGGCCAATCGGCTCACGTCGTGGTCTGGGCCGCCAGTGGGAAGGTCTTCGCCGTGCTTGGCCGAGCCGCCGTCCCGGACCTGCTCGAGGTGGCCCGCCAGGTTGGCTGAGCACCGAGCTGTTCAGGACCCGGCCCCTACGGCCGCTGCCCCTACGGCTGCTGCCCCTACGGCTGCTGCCCCTATAGCCCGGGCCGTTCACGACCCAGTCGCTCAGGGTTCAGTCGCTCAGGGCTCAGTTGTCCCTGCAGGGCGATCCGCGGGAAGCCCCCTTGCTCGCGCTGAGAGCTTCGACCGGGAGCCGCGCCCGACGCCTAGACCCCAACGCGACGCCATCTGGTGCTCCAGCCTGAGAAAGTCATACGGGCACCGTCCTGCGCTCCGTGGGGTGTCACTCAGCGTCGGTCCCGGCGAAGTGGTGGGCCTGCTGGGGCCGAACGGGGCAGGAAAAACAACGCTGGTAAAGCTGCTGGTCGGCCTTGCGCGGCCCGATTCGGGAGAGGGTCTCGTGCTCGGAGCACCGCTCGGCGACCCTCGCGCGCGCCGGGAGGTCGGCTACCTGCCGGAGATGTTCCGTTACCAGCCATGGCTCACTGCTGGCGAGGTGCTGCGACTTCACACCCAACTCTCTGGCCTGCCGAAACCCGAGCGAGGCAGAGAAGCTGATCGGGTGCTGGCGCTCGTGGGCCTGGCGGAGAGGGCCGGCGACAGAGTGGGAAGCTTCTCCAAGGGGATGCAGCAGCGCCTCGGGCTCGCCGTAGCCCTGGTCGGCAGCCCCCGCCTGTTACTTCTCGACGAACCAACCTCGGCACTCGACCCAACGGGCCGGGCCGATGTCCGCAGGCTTGTGGAAGAGTGCAAGGCCGCGGGCACCACGGTCCTCCTCAACTCCCACTTGCTCTCCGAAGTCGAGAGATCCTGCGACCGCGTCGTGGTGCTCCAGCACGGACGGGTGATCGCCGATGGGCCGCTCGGGAGCTGGCTCGGCAGCGACACCGTAAGGGTCGTCCTGGAACAAAGGGCTAAACCCTTCATTGCCGCCCTATCCGTGATCGGCCAGGCGGTTGCCCATGGTCACGAGCTAATTGTCCCTTCGCTCGAAGTGAGCCTGGTGCCCGAGGTCGTGAACCGGTTGGTTGCCGCCGGCGCCAGGGTCGTCTCCGTCGAGCCGGGACGCGTCAGCCTCGAAGACAAACTGCTTGAGCTGTTGGCCCGCGGAGAGGAAGAGGAGCGCGAATGAGCAACGTCTTGGTGTTCGCTCGACTCACGTTGGTCGAGGCAGGCCGCCGGAAAGTCATCTGGGCGCTGGCAGGACTCGCGGTCGTCATAATCGGCCTCTCCACCTGGGGCTTCGCGCGGCTGCCGGCAGTACACGCCTTCGGCGCCGATCTGAGCACCGCTGATGCCCACCTTGCCACGGCGCAACTCCTCGCGTTCGTGCTCTTCGCGCAGAGCTTCGTCGGCGCCCTCGGGATGTCGTTCGTAGCGACTCCGACGATCGCGGGAGAACTCGAGTCTGGCATCGCGCTCGGGATCCTCGCCCGGCCCATCCGGCGCGCCGAGGTGTTGATCGGCAAGTGGATCGGGCTCGCCTGCTTGTCGACGGGGTACATGGTCCTCGTCGGAGGGGCCGAGATCGCAGCCGCGGAGGCAGGCACCGGCTACCGCGTACCCCAACCGGCTACCGCCGTGGCCCTGCTCGCCTTCCAGTCAATTGCCCTTCTCACCCTGGCCCTATTGCTGAGCACACTACTCTCGCCCCTTGCAGCCGGCGTCGCCGCCGTTGGCGTTTTCGGCACCGCCTGGGTCGCTGGGCTCGTGGGCGACATCGGCCTGACCGTCCATGACTCGTCGGTGGCCGAAGTCGGCACGGTCGACCACCTGCTCCTGCCGACAGACGGCCTCTGGCAGGGTGTGATGCACGCCCTGGACCAAACGGGCCTCGTCTCTTCCTTCTCCGACCACCTGATCGGCAACCCCTTCTTCCAGGGCACCGGTCTCACAGCCGCTTATCTCGTCTGGGCCGTGGGTTGGGTCGTGGCCGTTCTTTTCGCGACGCAGATGCGCTTCTCCCGCCTGGAGCCCTGACGGCCCCTGCCCTCCCCGCTGCCTGCCCCTTCTCTGCACTCCCTTGGCCCAGCGTTCCGGCGCAACCATTCGTGCCCACGCGGAGCCCATCCTCTGCGCCCGGACCCTCGCCGTCTCGTCAACTTTTGGTTGACATAGACGCCCGTGTCAACTATCATTTGACGCATGCCAGACTCACCAGCCCGACTCGACGACCTCATCTCTTACGTCCGAGCCGTTCACCCAGATGGTGACGCCCTCGCGAGGCTTGCGGACGCCGTCGTGGTAGCTAACGAGATCGAAGACAACGCCGACGCTCTAGTCGGCTTTTTCGTGGATCAGGCCCGCTC
>JAJZYO010000458.1 GCA_021798075.1 Actinomycetes bacterium | reverse complement strand
CGGTCGGCCCGGGAGACCGGTCGCACCAAGGTGCTGTTCGATCGGACCACGCAGGCAGGACCTCGCCTGTCAGCCGGGAGCCGAGCTTGCCCCCGGCGGCGTAGTGCCAGCGGGCGACCTGGGGGATGAGCGCAACGGGGGGAGGCAGCCAAGGGGCTCGGAAGTCACGTCAAGCCTTCACCCGAAACCTGCCGTCCTGCTGAACTTAGGCGCTAATCGCGGGCACGCCGGGCTTGGCGCGCCGACTCCAGGAAGGCAACGACGTCGGCCCGCGACCGGGTCCGCCTCATAGGGGGCAGGGCATCGACGAGCTCCCAGCGGTAAGGGGCTTTGCCGAGGCGCCGGTCGAGGACGGCGACCACCCCGCGGTCGAGGCGGGAGCGCACCAGCCGACCGGCCCCCTGGGCCAGCAAGGTGGCGGCCCGCGGGAGGTCGATCAGTGCGAACGCCCTCGGCCCCAGGGCGGAACGCCGGGCCGAAAGTAGCGGGTCATCGGGCCTCGGGAACGGCAAACGGTCGATCGTGACGAGCGACAGCGCCGGCCCGGGCACGTCCACCCCCTGCCAGAAACCCATGGTCGCAAACAGGCACGAATGTTCGTCCGAGCTAAACTCGGCCACGAGCTTGGGTTTTGGCAGTTCCCCCTGGGCCAGCACCCTCCAGGGCACCTTCTTTCGCACCACCTCGGCCGCAGCCCGCATGGCCCGCCAGCTCGTAAACAGAGCGAGGGCCCGCCCTTCGGAAGCTTCGATCAGCGCCACGAGCTCTTCGTGCATGGCGGCTTCGTAGCCCGCCGACCGGGGGTCGGGCAGGTGCAGAGGGCAATAGAGCAAGGCCTGTTCCGCATAGCTGAACGGGCTCCCCACGTCCAGTTGTTCGAAACTGCCCGGCGCCAGCCCGAGCCTCTCCCCCAAACGTGGAGGGATGGTGGCACTCGTGAGGACTGCGGTCGGCGCGTCTTCCCTCGACCACAGCTTCCCGGTGAGTGCCGCTCCCACGTCTATGGGGGCAACCCGGGCCACCGGTGCGTTTTCCGCGCCTTCCACCCACGCCAGTTGCCCTTCCGGTAGCTCCAGCAACGAATTGAGGTCATCAAGGAGGTGCGAAGCGGCTTTTTGCGCCCGTTGGCGGGCGGCGCCGGCGTCCTCGGACGAGCGGCCTGACCGGCTCGGCCTCCTTTCCCCCGGACCGCGAGGACGCCCACCGGCGCCGGCTGCCACGGTGCCCTCGCCACTCGGGCCAGAAGCGCGCTGCAGCTTGCGCAGCTCCTCAGAGAGCGCGCCCACCCGTTCGCGCGCGAGCGCGAGGACCGCCGCCAGATCTTGGTCGAGCGGCCTCGGCAACGCCTTGTCCCGGTGGACGCGAAGCACGCCGGCCAGCGAGGAAGACATGTCCTCCATCGGGCCGGCCAGGGCCGGCGAGACGCCCGCCGTGCGAGCGACGCGCGCCAGCGCCGCCAAACGCGCTCCCCCCACCTCGAAGCCGAAGGCAGCCGAGACGATGTCCTCGAGCTCGTGCGCCTCGTCGAAGACCACGAGGTCATGGCGGGGCAGGATCGCCGCCTCCTCCAAGGCGAGCGAGGTGGCATAGAGGTGCGTGTTCACGACCACGACATCGGCCTCGCCGGCACGCTTCCTGGCGAGCTCGGCAAAGCACTCGCCACCTGAAGGGCACTCGCTGGCCCCAGGGCACTCGCGCCAGCCCGTGCTCACTTGAGCCCAGGCCAGGTCGCTTGGTTCGAAGGAAAGCTCGGCCCTGTCGCCCGTCCCGGGACCGGCGGGCGCACCCTTTCGGCTGCGGGCCGGGGCGCCGCGGCCCCACTCCACCAGCTTCCAAACTTCCTTGGCCAGAGCGGTTTGTGCCTGCCGTCCCGGCGCCTCCAGCGCGAGTTGCTGGCCGGCGCCGGCGAGCTCTTCCACGCGCTGGCGGCAGATGTAGTTGGAACGGCCCTTCAAGACGGCGAAGCGGAACTTCTTGCCGAGCGATCCCTGCAGCCTGGGCAGGTCACGCTGGGCCAACTGGTCCTGCAAAGCCTTAGTAGCCGTGGAGACCACGACCCTGGCCCCGAGAGAGAGCGCGGGCACCAGATAGGCGAGGCTCTTGCCGGTCCCCGTCCCCGCCCTCACTATTAGGTGACGCTCGTCCTCTATCGCACGCGCCACGGCCACGGCCATCGCTCGCTGCTGCGGGCGGTCCTCGTGAGCGGGCAGGCCGGCGGTGGCCCGGCCGAGCGCCGCCAGTGTCTCCTTTTCAGCCTTGTCTCTCGGGCTCCCCGGGGGGCCTGGCGCGTTCGCTTCACCTGGCGCACTCGCCGGCGCCGGCGCCGCCTTCACCGCTTACCGCCGGCGTTCAGGCCCGTTTGTAGGCCCTCGTCGCCAGCGGCACGAAGACGATCAGGGCACCGAGCGCCCACGCCAGGCTCTGCCAGAGCGCCGAACCAAGGGTCTGGCCCACCGCAGCCTGCACCTTGTCCCCCAAAGCGAGGATGCGCAGGGCGTTGATCACGACCGTGAACGGCTGGTGGCGGGCAAAACCCTGCAGCCACGAGGGCATCGATGCGATGGGGACGAAGGCAGAGGACACGAAGGTGAGCGGGAACACCCATATGAGACCGAACGCCTGCACCGCCTCCTCGTCTTTCACCGCCAAGCCGATGAGCGCTGACACGCTGCAGACACTGAGGCCGAGCAAGGTTGCGAGCAAGACCATGCCAACGGCTCCCACGGCACCGCCGCTGAAGCGGAACCCCACCGCGTAGCCGACCCCAACCATCACCAGCACGGTCACGAGGAGCCGGAGGGTGTCCGCCACGAGCCGGCCAGCAAGGAAGGCGACCCGGGCGGACGGCATGCTCTTTATCCTGTCCACGCCGCCCCGCTGCAACTCGCGCGCCAACCCGATCGCCGTGCTGAAGGAGGCAAAACCCGCTG
>JAJZYO010000457.1 GCA_021798075.1 Actinomycetes bacterium | reverse complement strand
GCGAGGCAACCGACCCGTGAGCACGCCGCCGCGTGTGTGCTAGCCGCGTGTGCTAGCCGCGTGTGGTTGTCGAGGTGTGGGTTGTCGAGGTGTGGGTTGTCGAGGTGTGGGGCGTCGAGGTGTGGGCGTGTGGCAAGCCACCGACACACTGCGGGTACGGGAAGGAAACGGAGTCGACGAACTCCATCACCGTCGCCAGCTGCGCCGGAGAGGCAAGGGTAGCCTTCAGGCCCAGGTAATGGCCGGCAGCCAGCCCGAGAGCGAGGGCGGCGACGCGATGCCCACCAGCCGAGCCGGCGTAGAGGTAAAGGTACGAGGTGTACCCACAAGCAACCACCTGGTGAGCCGAGGAGATGACGGCACCGCTAATCGAGAGACCGAGCCTGGGCAGGCTCGGCGCCGTGCGGAACACGACTCGCTCCACACCGCTAGGCGGCGCAAAGGTCACCCCCGTCGACGGCTTCCCCGTCGCTGTCCAGCCCGCCGGGTAGAGCACGTCGAACTGAGCCGACCTGTACCCGCTAAAGCGGCCCGGCGCACTGAACGCTCGGTCCGCACTTATCCAGCCGGTTACCGTCGCACCCTTCACCTTCAGCCATCCACCGCCCTTAGGCGTCCGGCCGAGGAGCTTGAAGACCGTGCCCTGCGCGGCGGTGCCAAGGACAGCGGCCGACGTCGATGGCCCGGCCCTCACATGCAAGCCGATGGGCGTTAGCACGGTCTCCGGCCCTCCAGCCGGCGGGGCCGGAGCAGTCCGAGATGTAGGTACCGTGACCTTGCCAACCGGCACCGAGGTCTTGGACGTGCGTGCCGTCACCCTGGTGGTACCTTTGCCAGCCGGCACCGAGGTCTTGGACGTGTTTACAGTCGCCGCTGAAGCGGCCTGGCCGGCACTGGCGCCCGCGGCAAGCGGAAGAGCCGTGGCCAACGCAATGAACAATGTCCGTCGGGCTTTGATGGCAAAACCATACCGCAGCCGAAGCCCGGGGAGAAGTCCACTGCGGCTCGCCCGATGACTGAGGGGCTAGTGGCGGGTCGCAAAAGGGCCTCCCGTGCCCTGGCGCGCTGCACTCTCAGCTGCACTCTCACCAGCGCATCGTTGCAACCAACGGTGAGAGGACTCTCACGCCCCCCTCATGACCGCTTTACGCGAGATAACGAAGCTGTGGTTCATGACCAATCCCTTCATCCCAAAGGTACTCGCTTTCGTTGGCGGCGCTTCTGCTCTTGCCGGCGCCACCACCCTCACGGCCGGCGCAGCCTACGCGAATGCCCCCGCCCCGCAGGCGGCAAACGTCCAGGCAAGCCACCCTTACATCGTGGGGGGCGCCGCTGCTGACCGTTCCGCCGTCTCATACGTAGATGCCCATTACAAAGGCACGCGGACCACGCTCGTACTCGCCACAGAACCGGATACCGAGCGAGGGAAGGCCGTCTACGACGTGCGGGTTGTCGCCCCCAATGGGGCGACCTACGTCGTACATGTCAGCCGGGCCAACGCAATCGTGCTCTCAGTCGACAAGGCCGAAGCGCAAACGAGCACTCGCTCGCAAAGCGACAGCCCGCGCGCACAAAGCCACCAAACGCCAGGCAACCTGGCCGGCGACCGCTAACCGGCGGGATAGCCCCGGATGGTGCTACGGCCCAAACGTGGCGCCGGCCCGCCCTAGGGGCCGGCGCTGCTCAGGCCCAGTGCTGCTCAGGCCCAGTGCTGCTCAGGCCCAGTGCTGCTCAGGCCCAGTGCTGCTCAGGCCCAGTGCTGCCCACGACCCTCGTGCCACCACGATGACAACGTGCCGGCCACGATGACAACGGCGCGGCTTGACGTCCGGCGAGGTGCCGCCAACTCGTCGTGGCCACCGGCCTGGGCCAGCTTCACCGGCCTGGGCCAGCTTCACCGGCCTGGGCCAGCTTCACCGGCCTGGGCCAGCTTCACCGGCCTGGGCCAGCTTCACACAACTGCGATGTTTCTTCACAGATCCATTACCTGTTCGCACCAAACTTACGTTGCCTTGCCTAAGCAAGGGGTTTAGCTGCTGCCGAGCGCCTAGTGCACAACGGCGGGACGGAGGAGGAATCTGGTGGCTGGTCGCAACAGGAGGCTGGTCCGCACGGGCGCGGCGATTGTCTCGGCCGTGGCCGTGGCGGCCCCGCTGATTGGGGAGGTGCTCGCAGCGCAGCCTGCCAGCGCGCAGGTGGCGGGAGCGTTCGTGGCCACCGGCTCCCTCGCCACAGCGCGCAGTCACGCCACCGCGACGCGGCTCACAACCGGGCCCACGGCCGGAGATGTGCTCGTGACCGGCGGCCAGGACGCGACCGGCAACCCCCTCGGGTCGGCGGAACTTTACAACCCCGCGACCGGCTTCTGGGCACCCACTGCTCCTATGCCCGTCGCGGTGACCGATGCGACGGCCACATTGCTCGGCAACGGGGAGGTCCTTGTGGCTGGCGGCCTCACGGGCACCGCCGGCGCTCTCGTGCCTACCGCCGCGTCACAACTCTTCGACCCAGCTACAGATCAGTGGTCTATGACGGGTGCCCTCCAGCTGGCGACCTTCGACGCCTCAGCGGTTTGGTCCACTTCGGGCGAGGTTCTCTATGCCGGCGGGCTCACGAGTACCTTACCTGCAGCCACGGCCGTGCCGGCTGCCGAGATCTACAACGTGAACAACCACAGCTGGAACTTCACCCCTTCCGCCCTGCCCACGGGGGTGGCCGGCGCCCAGATAGCAGCCCTCACGAACGGCGACGTTCTCGTGGCCGGCGGGGAAACCGGGCCGTCGGGCACGACATCGAATGCCGCTGAGATCTACCAAACCTCCCCCAACACGTGGTCACCCGTGGGCGCGATGGTCGCTGGCGTGGCCTACGGCGCCACGGCAACGCTCTCCAATGGCGAGGTCCTAGTCGCTGGCGGCGAGACGACCCCCACAGGGGC
>JAJZYO010000456.1 GCA_021798075.1 Actinomycetes bacterium | reverse complement strand
GCTTCCTACTCGAGCACTACAGGTGGGGGAGCATCTTCTTCGCCATGGGGCCGGTGGCCGCTCTCGGCATCGGGGCCGTTGCCCTGAGCGTGCCGACCTCTCGTGACCCTGACTCCCATGCAGTCGACGTCCCAGGCTTCTTGCTGTCCACCGGGTTCATGGCGCTCATCGTCTACACGACCATCGAGGCCCCGGCCTATGGCTGGGGGGCGGGACGCACCATCGCCGGCTTCGTGGGCGGCCTGGTGCTCCTCGGCGCGTTCATCGTCGCCGAGTCCCGCACCGATCACCCGATGCTCGGAGTGGCGATCTTCTCCAACCTGCGGTTCAGCGCGGCGAGCGCCTCGGTGACCATCGTGTTGTTCACCTTGTTCGGGTTCATCTTCCTCATCATCCAGTACATGCAGTTCATCCGGGGTTGGAGCCCGCTGTCGGCCGGGGTCCACATCCTCCCCGTGGCCATGGCCGTGGCGGTCGGCTCGGTGGTCGGCACGCCGCTGGCGGTCAAGGTCGGCACCAAGGTCATCGTGGCCACGGGCCTGGCGGCCATGACCGGCTTCTACGTCTGGACCGCCCTCACCCTGACTGCCAACACGAGCTACGGCCTCATCGCCGCGCAGATGGTCATGCTCGGCCTGGGCATGGGACTCGCCCAATCCCCGGCCACCGACTCCATCATGGGCGCGGTGTCGCTCGGCAGGTCCGGGGTCGGGTCGGCTGTCAACGACTCGACCCGACAGCTTGGTGGCACCCTCGGCGTGGCGGTCGTCGGGAGCGTCTACGCCTCGGTCTACGGCTCACGGCTCGCCCGTCACCTGCCGCCGCTGCTGCCGACCCGGTACACGGCGACCGCCCACCAGTCGGTAGGGGCCGCGCTGGCCGTGGCGAGCAGGGCCACCGCGCTCGGGCACCCGGCATTGGGCGCGGCCGTGCACCAGGCGGCCACGAACGCCTTCATCGACGGGCTCAACGCCGGCTGCTACGTGGCCGCAGGCGTGGCCGCCGCCGGCGTCGTCCTCGCCGTCGCCTTCCTGCCGGCGCAACCACCGACCGCCGTGTTCGACGATGCGGCCGCCGGCTCGGTCGAACGCGGCGCCGCGGAGTTGGCGGGCGTCAGCTGATCCACCCCGACGGCGCGCCACTTGCCCAGCAAGTTCCGACCACCTTGCATCCCTGATGCGAGAACCGGGCACCGGACAGTTCCTTGTCCGGAACCGAAACCCGATAGAAGCTACAAAAGGATCACATGTGAAGACTCTTCAGGTCCAGAGGCAGTACTCGACCGGTCTATTGCGGCCCAATATCGAACAGGCCCTCATCGCTGCAGGCAAGGACCTCAACCACATACAACCGGCGGATCTCGGCGCGGTCGAGGACTTCCACACCTCTGGTCGAATCGCCACGGGCCAACTAGCCGAAGTGGCGGAGATCACCAGCAGCGACGATGTGCTCGACGCCGGTAGCGGGATCGGCGGCACCGCCCGCTTTCTCGCCGACACCTACGGCTGTCGGGTTACCGCCGTCGACCTCACCGAGGAGTACTGCGAAGCAGCCCGCTGGCTCGATCGACTCGTCGGATTGGACAATCGGATCTCCGTTCACCAAGGAGACGTGACGGACCTGCCATTCGCCGATGCCGGTTTCGACGTGGTCGTCAGCCAGCATGTGCAGATGAACGTGGCCGACAAGTCCCGCCTCTATCGCCAAGCGCGCCGGGTGCTCGCCACCGGAGGGCGGCTCGCCATCTGGGACATCACTGACGGTGCACCAGGCAACCTCGACTACCCGCTCCCCTGGGCCAACCGGCCCGAGCTAAGCCATCTCGCCTCGGCCGACCAATTGCGCGCCGTCATCGAGGCGGCCGGCTTCACTGTGATCCACTGGAACGACCTCACCGAGGAGGCAGCACCATTCATGGAGGCATTGCTTTCCGGCCCCGTCGGCCCGCTCACCTTGCACGCGTTCGTCGACAACTTCGCCGAGAAGGTCAGCAATCTTGCGGGAGGTCTCTCTAGTGGCCGACTCCGAGCCATCCAAGGTGTTGCCCAAGCCACCACCTGAGAAGGGGTCCTTCTGATGTCGCATCCGTCACTCATGAACATGGCCCAGAAGCGAAGGTGCCCGCCAGGCAGAAACCTCTACGAGTCACCTGGGTGTGCACCAGTTGTGTAGGTAGCGGGCCAACGGCACGCTCGCCTGAGTGTGGGGGGGACCCGACTCGTTCCCGGCCGATGCTGCGTCCGCGGGATGAGCGAGCTATTGGACGATTTCATGTCCTTGGTGGCCACCTTCGCCGGTCGCATGTACGGCATCCGCTCGGCCGAGGCAAAGAGAAGGCTGCTCGATGAAGCCAGGCAGGGCCTCGAGAAGAAGTTGGCAGGCCTGCGCGTCGAGCACATGGCCGTTTGCCGACAGATGAGGAACCTCAACTCGACACTGGCCTGGTCTGCTGCGAGGTGGGCTATCGACCAGGCGGTCGCGCTCGGGGCGCAGGTCGTCTTTATCGAAGGCCTGGGCAGCCTGGAAGCCGGAGGCCTTGGGCATAGGCAAAATGCCCGTGTCCCCGCCACTGTGCGCACGAAGCTCTTCGAGGCCATGCGTCACCTTGGTGCAAAAGCCGGCATCGCAGTAATAGAGGTCCCAGCTCGTGGCACATCGGCCGATTGCCCTCGCTGCCTAAGGAAGCTGTGTCACCAAAAGGCGCCTGACAACTATCTTTCAGGCCATCGTTGGGCACGCTGCCCTCATTGCCGGCTGTCACTGGACAGAGATGTAGCAGCTGCCTGGCGGATAGCATCACGCGGTCTTGCCTCTCGAAGACAGGTGCTACGCCGCAAGGACGGCCACTTGCAAGTGAGGCCCGATCACCACAACGACGTTAGGGTCGCCAGGGCGCTACGGCGCTCCTACGGGAAACGTCGTCCTACACCATCAAAACCACAG
>JAJZYO010000455.1 GCA_021798075.1 Actinomycetes bacterium | reverse complement strand
CGCAACGTGGGACTCGATAGTCACTCCCGGAACGCCTTCGGGCCAGCCCGCCGCGAGCGCCGCGCGGCGCGCAATGTTGCCGGCCTGAGCCCCGACTTGCGAGGCGCAACCGAGGTAGATGCCGCTGACAGAGCTCGCTGCCGCCCCCGAGCGCAGCAGCAGTCGCTCAAGCAGCTCTGCGGCCAGGTCGACTGGGTGCCAGGCAGCCAGCGCCCCGCCCCGCTGGCCGTAGGGGGTTCGCGCCGCATCGAGGACGAACGCCTGCCGTCCGGCGGTGCTCAAAGCTCAACTGGAGACATTGACGCCGATCAGCGTCCCTACGGCATAAGTGACCCCAGCCGCGACCATGCTCACGGCAAGCTGGCGGAACGCACTGTACACAGGCGAGCGTCCCGTCGCGCGGGCGAGCACGAAACCGACCACCAAGGCAACCACGGCCACGACCGCAACCGACGTCACCACAGCTGGCGTGCCATACAGGAAGAACCAGGGGAGGAGCGGCACGACGGCACCCACCGCGAAGGTGGCGAAGGAGGAAAGGGCAGCCGCATATGGAGAACCGAGCGAGGACGGGTTGACGCCGAGCTCCTCACGTGCGTGCGTCTCCAGCGCCAGCTCTGGGGTCCGCATCATCATGCCGGCGAGGTAGGTAGCCGTGTCGGCTGTAAGGCCTCGCCTCTGGTACACCTGGGCGAGCTCTTCGAGCTCCGCCTCGGGCTCGGTCTTGAGGGCGCGCCGCTCGACCTCGAGCTCCCGTGTAAGTAGCTCTGCCTGCGCGGACATCGAGATATATTCCCCGGCAGCCATCGAGAACGCCCCTGCCAATAGCCCAGCGAGACCCGCTAGCCGGACGTAGCTCGGACCAGGCTGCGCGCCGGCAACTCCCAGTATGAGCGAGACGTTGGTCACCAGACCGTCGCTGATACCGAACACCGCAGCGCGAGCAGCCCCACCCTGCACGTTGCGGTGATGTTTCTCTGCCCTCTGGTGTTGCTCTGCATCCGCCTCGGGCCCATCGCGCTGCGAGTGCTCGGGCTCGGCGGGCCCCTGGGCGCTGCTCGCGAGAGCCAATGGTCGCAACTTCACCGATCGTGGATCCTAGGCCCGCTCCGCCGCCACGGCTATACGACAGACGCCACAGCCAGCAGGTTGAACAGGCAGTGCGCTGTCATCCCCGCTCCGAGCCTGCCGGTCAGACGTGCCGTGTAGCCGAGCACCAAGCCGACCCCGAACATTGCGAGCACGACCGATACGTTGCCGGCCAGCTTGGACGCCTCGCCGAAATGAAGCAAGGCGAAGAGGCCGGCCTGCATCCACACGGCACCGTGGGCCCCGAAACGCTCCTGCAGCGCGTTCCTCAGGAAACCCCGGAAGAAGAGCTCTTCGAAAAAGGGGGCGCCGACGGCGACGAGCAGGCTAACGAGCACCAGCCCCACGTCGTGGCCCTTTTGCTGCGTGAGGATCTGGTCGTTTGTCCCCGAGAACTTCGTGCCCTGGAATGCCGCTACGACAACCGCTGTCAAAAGGAGCGCCGCTCCGGCAGCCACCACCCCAAACAGCAAGTCAACCGGCTTCACAGCCAACCCGTAGTCCCGCCTGAGGCTTCCCGTCCCGTACCTCTTGGAAACCAACAGGGCGGTGCCTAGGAAGGCTGCCCAAAGACCAGCCTCGCCCAACAAGTCAGTGAGCCCGTTCGTCGAGCTATGGGTAAGGCCCTGCCCGATGGCCGCCCCGACGGCCGAAAGCACGAACCCGGCCAGCAGTCCTGGCAGGACCCACCACGCCGCCCGAGAAGGCATCCCTCCCTGGCCGTCCCCGCCGGACCCCCCCTGTCGTTGGGGCACCCGAGCGAAGTGTGCTGAGCCGGCGCCGCCTTGTGCCGTGTTGGCGCCGTCTCTGTTATAGGTGGCGTCAAAGCCGCGCACACGGGTCGTCGCGACCTCATCACCCCCATGGCCAGGCGGCCCGGATGGCCATGGGATGCTGGGGGCCTCGGGGGATGTCCGAGGCCACGTCATCGGCTCTGGAGAACTTCCCGCACCCCGCTCTGACCAACGCCAAGGGTTCTCGCCAGCCACGTCTGGAGAAGGCTACTGCCCGGCGGCGCCCTAACGGCCGCGCTCCTACTAGAGAAGTGCACCCGCCAGAAAGGAGTACCCGCGCCCGCACGGCGAGGGTCGAGCTGGCGCCTTTGGCAAGCCGTACTCTACTCTGTCGCGCTAGGCCGTAGGCTGTTCGTTTGACGCGTGCCGGCCGGCTCCGTCCGAGCCCGGTAAGACGCCATTGCAGGTCAGCAGTTCCAGGCAGGAGGCTACTAGTGAAACGCCCTTTTCAACCCCACAATCGCCGGCGCGCCAGGAGGCACGGGTTCCGGCACCGGATGGAGACCCGCGCCGGCAGGGCAGTGTTGAAGGCCCGCCGCCTGAAGGGCCGGCACCGTCTGGCTGCCTGACGTGCCAGAAACTTGGGCGGTCGGCCTTCCGGGCCCTGCGCTCTTCCAGGACGGCTCGTTCGGGCCCGATAGCCGTTTCTTGGCTGCCGGCGGCCAGCCCGGCCAAGCCTTTGTTCGCGTTCGCCATCGCCAAGACCGTGGGCAACGCCGTGGTCCGCAACCGCCTTCGCCGCAGGATGAAAGAGGCGCTGCGCCTCGACGAGAGCTTGCCGGGTGGCGCGTACCTGGTCAGGGCCCAGCCGGCGGCAGCGACGCTCGACTTCTCCACCCTTCGGGACAACCTGCGTCGTGCGACCGACGGCGCCACCCGGCAAGCCAGGCGCGCCGGGGCACAGTCCACGTGACCACCGGCGCGACCCCAGAGGCTCTCGCCAGGAAGCCGGCTACGGTCACGACCCGAGTGCTCTTGGCGCTCTTTTGGGTATACAAGGCGGCCACGGCCAACCGGAGCCCTGCGTGCAGGTTCACCCCGAGCTGTTCGGAGTATGCGTACGAG
>JAJZYO010000454.1 GCA_021798075.1 Actinomycetes bacterium | reverse complement strand
AGGCCACGGGCCTCGTCGGCCAGGGAGGCCAGGACAACTTCACGGAGGCCACGGGCCTCGTCGGCCAGGGAGGCCAGGACAACTTCACGGAGGCCACGGGCCTCGTCTGCCAGCGAGGCCCGCACGGCTGAGGTCTCGTCAGACACAGAGGCGGTCACGGCTTCGCGGAGGCCACGGGCCTCGTCTGCGAGGGAGGCGGTGAGGGCCTCGCGGAGGCCACGGGCCTCGTCGGTGAGCGAAGCTCGGACGGCCCTGGTCTCATGTATGACCGACTGCCGGATGGCCTTCGCCTCGTCGATCACGACATGGACATAAGGCAGCACTAGCCGGTCGAGTTCCTGGCGTAGAGATCGCGAGAGAGGGTTCACGGCCATAGAGCGTAACGATGTGCCGGGACCCGGTTGGGCCAGGAGGTCATCGCTCCGTACTTCGGGGCGAGGCACTTCGGGGCGCGGCACTTCGGGGTGAGGCAATTCGGGGTGAGGCAATTCGGGGTGAGGCAATTCGGGGTGAGGCCAACGTCTGGCGCTTCTGGCATAGGGCTGGCATTCTCCCCCTCACCCCAGAGCCGTGGGCCGTGCCGTTCAGCGCTGGCAACGCCGGCAGAAGTAGGCGCCCTTTGCCCCGATCGTCGCCCGCTCGACAGGCCGGCCGCACGACATGCAGGGCTGGCCTGCCCGCCCGTAGACCTTGTGCTCGAACTGGTAGCTGCCGGCTTCGCCGAGCACATCTCGGTAACGCTGGTCCGAGAGTGTGGAACCACCGGCCGCGATGGCCTCGGTCAGCACAGTGTGCGTGGCAACAGCCAGCCGGCGAAGCTCCGCCGGGCGCAGGCCGCCCGCGGGCCGGTCCGGCCGGAGACGGGCTACGTGGCAAATCTCGTCGGCGTAGATGTTGCCCACGCCGGCCAGGACCCGCTGGTCTACCAGGAGGGCCTTCAGCGGTGCCCGGCGGCCCGCGAGCGCCGCCCCGAGATGGGCGGGACCCACGTCCAGGGCGTCCGGGCCGAGCCCCGCCAGCTCTTCGGGCAGTGCCAGCCCTCCCGCCTTGGCGGCCATCGGAGCAACGTCCGCGCTACTACCCGGGCGAGCACCGCCGTCGGGCCGGAAAGCGCGGCCCATTCCGGCGAGGAACAGCTCGCCGAAAGTCCGAGGGTCTACGAAGCGCAGGTCGCTAGCGCCTGAGAACCGCAGGACGGCATGAGTGTGAAGCGGGAGAGGCTCGCTCGGCTTCGCCGCGAGTAGTTGGCCGCTCATGCGCAAGTGCGCTACGAGCACCTGCCCGTCGTCCCACCCGAGCAGCAGGTACTTCCCGTGGCGGCCGACCGAGCAGAGGGTGCGGCCGCGCAGCAGGCCGAGCAGGCCGGGATCGTGACGCCGGACGGTCCGCGGGCCGGTCACCGAGAGCTGCAGCAGCTTGCGCCCGAGGTAGAGGCGCGAAACGCCCCGCCTCACGGTCTCGACCTCGGGCAGCTCTGGCACTTCGGAGAAAAGGCAGGGAACTAGCCGGTGCCCACGGAGCGCACACCGTTCTCGTCGCCCCTGAGAACCGACCACGCGGAGCGCGCCGCCATCTGTTCCGCCTGCTTCTTCGAACGTCCCTGGCCCTTGCCCCGAGAGTACCCAGCCACCAAGACTTCGGCCTCGAAGACCTTCGCGTGGTCGGGGCCGTGCTCGGTGACGCGGTAAAACGGGGGCTCGTCGTAGTCCCTGGCGCACAGCTCCTGTAGCCTCGTCTTGTAGTCGTCCACGCCCGGGCCTTTCGCCGCCACGTGAAGCCGGTCCGCGACCAGGCGCAGGACCACCTCCTCGGCCAGCTCGTAACCGCCGTCCAGGTAAATGGCCCCGATCACCGCCTCCATGCTGTCGGCCAAGATCGACGCCTTGGACCTGCCGCCCGAAGCGTCCTCGCCCTTCCCGAGCAACAGCGCGCTCCCAAGGTCCACCTCTCGCGCCACGCTCGCCAGTGACGCCGAGTTGACCACCGCCGCCCTTGCCTTGGCCAGCTCACCCTCGGGGAACTCTGGGTAACGGCGAAAGAGGTAATCGGTTGTGACCAGCCCGAGTACGGCGTCTCCCAGGAACTCGAGCCGCTCGTTGGGCTCATGGGCGGGGTGCTCGGCACACCAGGAACGGTGCGCCACTGCCTGCTCGAGCAGGCCAGGATCCCGGACCTGCCAACCGAGGCGCGAGGCCAAGGCAGCCCGTTCGCCCGCGGCCTCGCCGCTCGGCCCGCCCGGAACACCGAGGTCGGTTCCCAGCAGCAACGCCGCCCTAGTACCCGCGCCTCAACGGGCGCTCCCCAACCTGGCCAAGACGTAGTCGACGGCGTCGCGCACGGTCTTCAAGTCCTCCAAGTCCTCGTCCTCGACCCTAAAGCCGGCGAACCGAGCGCCCAGGTCCCTCTCCAGCGACTCCACCAGCTCGATCAGCGCCAACGAATCCGCGCCCAAGTCGTCGAACGAGGTTCCCTCCGCGATGCTCTCCGGGCTTACCTCCAAGATGTCAGCGAGCGCACCCTGCACCAGTTCGAGGACTTCTTCTCGCCCAGGCATATCTTGTTGAAGTCCGGTTTCCGAGGCCATAAGCCAAGGTACCACGGGCACTTGACCAGGCTTATCCCGCCGGCCCGGGGGGCCGCGGGCCGGCCGGACCGCCGGGGCCACGCTCGCCGCCCGCCTGGCGCTCCGCTGCGCTACCCGGGCCTCCCTGGCGCCGCTACGCCTGCTCGCCCTCCGCCCGGTAGGAGATGGCCGCTTCGACCCGCTGGACGAGCTTCTCACTGGCCGCGTGGTGAGCAACCTTGATCGCATTGACGATCGCCCGGGCACTCGAGGACCCATGGCTTATCACGCAAACCCCGTTGACGCCGAGCAGGACCGCTCCCCCTGTGGTCTCCGGGTCGACCTCACCTGCCATAGGGAGAAGAGCGGGCATGATGGCTTTGGCC
>JAJZYO010000453.1 GCA_021798075.1 Actinomycetes bacterium | reverse complement strand
TCAGCGAAGGGCGGTGGCGAGTGTGGCCTCGACCCTTTTCGGGACGAACGTGCCCGAGGGCAACGTGATCGGCGAGACCCTCCAGGCGGCCACCGTCGGAGAGGTCGACATGGAGGCGCTGGCCGAGCGGGTGCGGGCCGGCGAGCCTCCTTCAGAGGACCTGGACGCCTTCCGCACCGACCCCCTGTCGGTCTGGGTCGAGTACACCTTCGGGGTTACCCGGGCCGAGGAGGACCAGGCCCGGCTCATCCGTCAGCGGCCGATGACGATCGGTGGCGAGCACGGGGCGGCCGCGTCACTCGCCAAGCAGACGGGTGTGCCAGCCGACCAGTGCGGTCTTCGCAAATAGACCTGATATTTTTGGCCGCGCTTGCGCCCAAGGGACCAGCGCGGGCTAGCCGCGACTATTCACTCCCAAGGGCAGTGAGCAGCCACCATCCACCAAAGTGCCCGCCTGGTAAGAGAAAATTGACTTAGCACAAGCAACACCCCTACCAGGAGGGTCACCTTGGAAGTGAAGCGTAGCCGCTGCGAGCCGCCTAGTCGTCGTTTGCCGAGGCTGAAGGTGACCACCGACGGCCAGGGGCTGGTGAGCCACACCGGGGCCCGCTTGCTGGCCGAGCTCGCCGAGCGCCTGGGCATCGCCGACGACCTGACGGCGGCGCTGGCACCGATCGTGAAGGGCCGGCGCCGTCACGCTCCTGGGCAGGTGCTGGTGGACCTGGCTGTCATGCTGGCCGACGGCAACGAGTACGTCCGAAGCCGCCCGGGCGGCCTGCAGGCGGCCCAGCAGGCCCTCGTCGATGGCGTTGAGCAGGCGCCACGCCGTCGGCTGGGAAGCGACCTCGCCGAACAGGCCGGGCTGGTCACGCAGCGCTCTTCGACGCCGCCCTGGTCGACGTGCACACCGACGACAAGGAAGGTGCGGAGCCGACCTACAAGAAGGGCTACGGCTTCCACCCCCTTCTGTCCTACTGCGACCAGACCCATGAAGCCTTCGCCGGCAAGCTGCGGCCGGGCTCGGCCGGGGCCAACACCGCCGCCGACCACATCGAGCTGTTGGAGCAAGCAGTCGCCCAGCTGCCTGTGCCGACCAAGCAAGAGGACCCCGACAACGGCGTGGACGTGCTGGTACGCGCCGACTCGGCGGGCGCGACCCACGGCTTTGTGAACGCCATCGTGGCCAAGGGCTTCGAGCTCTCGATCGGCTTCGACATAACCGAGGCCGTGCGCCTGGCCATCTTGGACGTCCCTGCGGGCGCCTGGGCGGTCCCGATGACCCTGGACATGGAGGACCGGGAGGGGCCGGGGTGGCCGAGATCACCGCTTACCTGGACCTTTCTGCCTGGCCGGAAGGCACCAGGGCGATCTCCAGGCGGGAGGAGCCCCACGTCGGCGCCCAGTTCAACCTCTTCGACCCCGAGGGCTGGCGCCACCAGGTCTTCATAACCAACTCGGCCGACGAGGACATCGTCTACCTGGAAGCCCGCCACCGCGGCCACGCCCACGTGGAGGACCGCATCAAAGATGCCAAGGCCACCGGGCTGGCGCACATGCCGGGCCACAGGTTCGCCTCAACGCGGCCTGGGCCCTTGTCGTGCTGCTGGCCCAGGACCTCATGACCTGGGCACAATCCCTGTGCCTGGACGGCGACCTCGCCAAAGCCGGTCCCAAGCGCCTCCGCTATTGCGTTCTGCACGCCGCCGGGCGCCTGGCACGTACCGGGCGGTGCAGTTTCCTCCGCCTCGACGCCACCTGGCCCTGGGCGAAGTCCCTCGCCAGGGTTAGGCATGAGGAATGATTTGCGCTCAGCGCTGGTTCAGGAGCGAGAGACGAAGAGGTCCAAGATCTCCCGCCCGACGTCCACGCCCATGGCTGCTTTTACCAACAAGTCGGCCAACACCCGGTCGTCGGGCGGCAACACTTGTGCGCCGTCGATGCCGTTGTGGTCGAGCACCCAGCGGGCGACGAGCAGCGCGGTGCGCTTGTTGCCCTCGGCAAAAGCTTGTGCCCTTGTGAGCCGGAACGCCAGCGTCGCGGCTGCGACGACGGGGTCTTGCACGGCCTGGGCCGCGACCAAGACGGCCTTTACGCGGGGGAGGTCGTCGGGTTCGTCGTCGAACCACTCGTCTGCCTCTCGTACCGCACGGTTGATGGCTACTACCAGAGCAAGGCTCGGGCGCTTCAATGGTCGCGCAAGTAAGCCAGCAGCTCCCGGTACTCCTCTAGGCGCTCGTCCAACCAGGCGCGATCATCTGGGGAAAGCTCTTCGAGCTCTTCGACGACGACCCCCTGGGGCTGGCTCATCTGCGTTCATCTTAGCCGGCCCAGCTGGGAGGACATGGCGATGAGCGCCTTTGCCGTGGGTCGCTCGTGCGGGCGAGGGGCAGGGAGTGGGTAGTCCTGCCCGAGTCCGAGGACGACCTCCTCATCCTCCGCCCCCTCGGGGGGGCGAGGACGAGGTCGCCGGCGTGCTGACCGCCATCGAGCGGGTCGAGCCGGCGAACTTCGCCTTGCCTAGCCCAGAGGACATCGGCGATTACCGCTCGGCCCGTTTGCTACGCGACGCCCTCCGCCTCGGGTTCCGCTCCTCTGCCGGCCCGTTCCGCTCGTTCGGCAAGGTCGCCGTCGAACCCCGCCCCCTACCAGCTTGTGTCGCTCCTTGTGGCGCTCCGCCTCGACCCCGTACGGCTCTTGATCGCAGACGACGTCGGGATCGGCAAGACCGTGGAGGCGCTCCTCGTGGCTCGGGAGCTCCTGGAGCAGGGCGACGCCCGCCGGCTCTGCGTCCTCTGCCCGCCGCACTTGGCCGAGCAGTGGCAGGCCGAGATGGCGAGCAAGTTCCATCTGGCGGCCGAGCTCGTGCTCACCTCCACCGCTGGGCGCCTCGAGCGCACGGTCCCTCGGGGGGTCGGCGAGAGCATCTTCGACCGCCTAGACGTGACGGTTGTGTCCAC
>JAJZYO010000452.1 GCA_021798075.1 Actinomycetes bacterium | reverse complement strand
GCGCCCTGCCCCTTCTCGGCCAAGGGGCCCGCCCTCGTCACAGCTGCATACTGGGGCGCATGCCCGCCTACCGTCAGGGTCGATGGTCCCTGCTGGCGCCAACCCCTCCTGCCCGGGCACCCGCAAGGTGCCATGGACGCTTGGGGCCATAACGGGCCATATGCCTCTTGGGCGTGATCCAGGAAGAAGGTGTCCCAGACCGAAGGCCGGGGAACGGTTTATGGTCCACCTAATAGCATGTGGCCGAAGAGTTGCTCAGCGTAGCTACGGAAGGCTGTGCGCGGAGAAGAGAGGCTCAAACGTGGCACACGGAGCACGACGTCGGCGCAGAGGCGGACCTGAGGCGGTACCGGGAGGCGGGGAGCCTGGCTCCTACGGGCAGCCACCCAGCGCCCGCGCCGCGACAGGTACCCCGGGGGCCGGGAGCAGGGACCGTTAGGACCAGCGGGCCCCATCGCGAAGAACTGTTGATGTCGCGCTCCCATCGGGCAGGGCCCTTGATGGCGCCACTGGTCGCGGGCGGCCTGACCCTGCTGGGCACGGTCGTACGTGCCGTCGCCACCGGGCCGTCACCCGTGCCCACCTGGGTGGCCTTCACTCTGGCGTTCACCGGGCTCGCCTTCGCAGGCCGACTGCAGCCGCTGCCCAGCTCCCGGCTGGGACCGGCCGGCTCTGCCTACCTCGACGAGGGCGCTCTCGTGGCACTGCTCATGCTCGTGCCTTTGCCCTTCACCGTCATGGCTTTCACCGTGGCCACGGTGGCGGCGACGGCTCTACGGCGGACAGCGGTCCCCAGGGCGGCCGTGGACCTCGTGACGCTTCTGGCAGCCGTGGGACTGTCCGCCCTCGTGTTCCGCATCGCACAGGGGCCCGGTCCACTCACGCTTCCCCGGTTGAGCGGTGCCACTTTGCTCGCCACGGCGGCCTTCGTTGCCGTCACAAGTGCGCCAATGGCGTTGGCAACTGTCACCATGGGCCTTGCCAGGCAGGCGGTGCCCACCCGGGCACTGGCCGGACGTGCCGGCCAGGCTGCGGTCGGAGCCGGTGCCGGGCTGCTGGCCGCGCTCACGCTCCGGTCCCAACCGGTAGCGCTACCTCTGGCCGTGCTGCCCCTGGCACTGCTGCACCACGCAGCGCACGGCCACCTTGCTGCCCGGCGCAACCAGGCCCGAACGGAGGGCCTGTCCCGCGCCGTGCTCGAGGTCAATGCCTCCGTGGGACGGGGCTCGGAAGCAGTGGAGGCCAGCGTGCTCGCGTCGGCTCGTGCCCTGCTCTGCTGCCCCCAGGCGCAACTTGCCCCGTGGCGTCCAGAGGCCGGGGCGCTGAGCGCCCCGGTGGCACGGGGAGACGGGACGCAATGGCTCAGCGTCTGGGGCCGTGGTGGTGCCGGACCTTTCGACAGCTCGGACAAGGTACTGCTCGAAGCTCTGGCATCTGTGGCCGCGGCTGCGCTCTCCAACGGTGCCCTGTACCGCAGGAGCCAGGCCCAGGGCCACCGCCTGGCCGTGGTGACCTCGAGCCTGGGCGAGGGCGTGTGCGCCATCAGCGCATCAGGGAAGCTGACGTACATGAACCAGGCGGCGGCAGCGCTGCTCGGGTGGGACATCCTCCCTGACCTGGGCGACGAGGACTCTTCACCCGGGTTGTCGGCAGGGGTGCCGGCGCCGGACTTCCTCTGGGCCGCAGCGACAGGGGCCATGGCTTCGGGTGCAACGAGCACCAGCTACGAGGCGCGCTTCAGGCGGGCCGACGGCAGCTACGTGGACGTGGAGTGCACGGTCGCCCCGAACCTCGAGGAGGGCGGCACCCGAGGCGCAGTGCTGGTGTTCCGGGACGTCAGCGAGCAGAGACGCCTGCAGGACCTGGCCCGCCAGGCGCTCCACGACCCGCTGACCGGCCTGCCGAACCGGCGGCAGTTCCTGGACGAACTGCGCGGGACGGTGGAGCGTTCCCGGCGGACAGGCGAGAGGCACGCCGTGCTCTTCATCGACGTGGACCGCTTCAAGGTGGTGAACGACCGTCTCGGCCACGAGGTGGGCGACCGGCTGCTGGTCGCCATCACCAGGCTCATCGAGGGCAGCGTACGGACCGGGGACCTGGTGGCGCGCCTGGGAGGCGACGAGTTCATCGTGCTCGTCCGGTCGGTCACCGGAGCCGCCGAGGCCGAGGACGTGGCTCGCCGGATCGTCGGCTCGCTGCACGAGCCCCTGGACCTGGGCAACAGCCACCGGGTCCGGGCACAGGTGAGCATCGGGATCGCACTGACCTCTGCCGGCCGCCACCACGAAGAGGTGCTCCACGATGCCGACGTGGCCATGTACAGGGCCAAGGCCAGGAGCGGGTCACGGCACCGCTACTGCGTCTTCGACGCTCTGAGCACAGGGGCCCGGCCGGCCGGCCGGACCGAGCTCGAGTCGGAGCTGCGGCAAGCAGTGGGCCTCGGGCAGTTCGAGCTGTACTACCAACCTCTCTTCTCGATGATGGACCGCCGGCTGGTGTCGCTGGAGGCGCTGGTGAGGTGGCGCCATCCCCGCCTCGGGCTGCTGAAACCGGCCGCCTTCCTGGACCTGGCGGAGAGCACCGGCCTGATGCTGGACCTGGGCCACGAGGTCCTCGAACGGGCCTTCGTGCAGGCACGGCACTGGAGTGAGCGGCTGGGCACCGCACCCACCATCTCGATCAACCTGGCGGCCCGCCAGTTCGAGCACCCGGGCTTCCTGGCCGACGTCGAAGCTCTTCTCCGCTCGACCGGCGCCGACCCGGGCCAGTTCTGCTTCGAGGTCGCCGAGAGGCTGACCCTCGAGGACATGGCGCGCACCAACGAGGTCCTCAAAGGCCTCAAGCGGCTGGGGGCGAGCGTGGCCATCGACGACTTCGGGACGGGCCGGTCGGCACTGGACCACCTGGCGGACCTCCAGGTCGACGTGGTCAAGCTCGACCGCGAACTGGTCCACGACGTG
>JAJZYO010000451.1 GCA_021798075.1 Actinomycetes bacterium | reverse complement strand
GCGCTTCGAGCCTCGGGGCCTCTGGCCTGGGGGGCTCGGCGGCTGGAAGCGCCTCGGGCATACCAGGAGCCCCCTCATTTAACGAGCCGCCGGGCAAGGGGCTCACCGGCACGGGCGAGACGACCACCTCCAGGGGCGGCTCACCCGTCAGCCCGGCGCGTTCCACGGCAGCCGTGGCCTCACGAAGGGCCTCCAACAGGTGCAACTTATTGGCGTTCACCCAAGCCCGGAGATCATCTGCCTCGCGCAACGCCCCACGGAGCGCGTCTTCGGTCTTCTCCAGGCTCGCCCGAGCCTCAGCTGCCTTTGCTTCGTATGCCCGGCGCCCCCGCTCCTCGGCCTCCGCAACGACCGCCTGGCCCTGCGCTCGCGCCTCGGTCAGCATCCGCTCGGCCTCTTCGCGCGCTTCGCGTACCGTCTGGTCTGCCGTGCGCTGTGCCATGAGCAGGACGCGCTTTAGGGTGTCGTCGTTGGTTGAAGCGTCTTCCAAGGAACGCTCCGCGCGGTCAGCTCGCGTTTCAGCACGCTGGAGGCGCTGCTGTAACTCATCGGCTGCTACGGCGGCCTGCTCCAAAAAGCCGTCGACATCCTCTGGGTGGTAGCCGCCGCGCAGCTTTTCGCGAAACTGCACGTCCCGGAAGACCTTCGGGGTGAGTTCCATGCGCGAATGCTAACACTCCCGACGCTGGTCACCGGTGATACCCGAGGCTTGGCAGGAGCTGCGCGATCAGATCACAACTAGAGAGAGGACGTACTCCGTGACTATCAAGATGACGAAAAAAGCGATCATGAACGAAATGTCGAACATGCCTAGGGGCGGGACGATCTTCCTGAACGGCGCGATCACAGGCTCGGTCGCTTTGGTCAACCAGTGGGACACATTGCTCATGGGTGACCCGGCTTCGATCGGGAACCACGAAAGCACCGCCCGCAGTATCAGCATCAGCAAGTAAATCCACCCCAAGGTCTCCAGCGGGTGCGTGACCCAACTCTTCATAAGCCTCTCCGCCTCCCTGAGGTGCTGCTTGGCCAATGGGGATGCCCATAAGCCTCGCCCGCCGCCAGACGAAAGTGCATCAGCGGTAGCCCCGTTCCTGCAGGCGCCTCTTCTCCTCGGGTGAGACCTCGACGTTGCTCGGAGTCATCAGGAATACCTTGTCAGCAACTTTGTCCATGCTGCCGCCAAGGGCATACGCGACACCGCTACAAAAATCGATCATCCGATGGGCTAGCTCACGGTAAGCATTGCCCAAGTTGACGATCACCGGCTGACCAGTCCGAAAACGGTCTGCGATCTCCTGGGCATCGGCGAACTCCACAGGAGCCGCTACGTACACCTTTGCGGCCGGAGGTTGGCTGGACATGGACTGGGACTGCGCGGGCACCGGGCGTAGGGGCGTGGGCATTGGCCTCAAGTTGATGGTGGCACCTTCCTCGCGGGGCAAGGTCCTCACTGCTGGCGATACCTGAGGTGCAGGCTCGGCCACTTCGGGCGCCCGGCGTGGCGCTGGAGGAACCGGTGCCTCCTCGTAGGGCTCGTAGTCTTCGTATTCTTCGGCATCGGCCAAGCCAAGCCACATCAACATCTTCTTGCCCGTACCTGGCATAGATCCTCCTTGTTTATAGCGTAGCCCGAGCGCCACCCCTCCCGTTGGACTGGAGGCTCAGCCGCGCTTTGGGGGCCGCGAGCCAAAGAGCGCCTGCCCAAGCCGGACGACCGTGGCGCCCTCGGCCACGGCGAGCTCGAAATCGGCGCTCATCCCCATGGACAGCTCGGGTAGGCCGAGCTCTAGGGCGAGCCTTGCGACCGACCGGAAGTGGCGAGCAACCTCGGCCGGAGGTGCCCCTCTCGGGCCAAGCGTCATCAATCCCTTCACCGAGAGGCCAGCGGCGCTCGCGACCGAAACCAAGCCAGCCACTTCTTCCTCAGCTGCCCCCGCCCTAGCCGCACTTGGACTGGCCTCCCGAGCGGAGCTGGGTCCCGTGGCGCTTCGCACCTCGACCAAGACCGCCGCACCAGGCCTCAGGCGGGCGAGCGCCAGGGCCTCCTCCTCGCGGTCGAGGCCGTGCCAGAGGTGCACGTGCGGTGCCAACCGGGACAGCTTGTTGCGCTGGATCCCGCCCAGGAAGTGCCACCGCACTCCCCCAGGCACGGAGCCGAGCTTGGCAAGCATCTCCTGTGCATAGTTCTCACCGATGTCGGAGAGGCCAGCTTCGACGGCAGCCCTCACGGCCTCGGGCCCGAAGCCCTTGGTCACGGCCACCACCGTGACGGCACGAGGCCCGCGCCCAGCGTGCTCTATGCGATCACGGACGGCCGCCAGGCGTGCGGCTACCGAGGCGGGGTCCATACCACCGTCGCCTGGCGCCCTCGGTCTGCGCGCGCCCGCCACGACCAGTGAGCGGGTGAGCAGTGGGTGCAGGTCTGCGAGACGGCAGACAGCGATGCCCCGGCGCGTTCGAGTGCCGAGCCGACCGCTGCAGGGAGGTCGAGGGCGGGGCGCCCGCTAGGGGCGACGGAGCGGACGACGGGCCCGAAACGCCTGGCCATCGTGTCGAGGTCAGCCGGGGAAAAATCGTAAGCGTGGGGCCATATGCACGGTCCGAGAGCCGCGAACACTTCGCGCGCCCCAAGGCTCTCCATGGACTTGACAGCTGCCTCCACCACGCCGCCGAGCAGGCCCTTCCAACCGGCATGGACGATACCGACCACCCCCTCAGGTGACGACAGCGCCACGGGCGCGCAGTCTGCAGTAAGGACCGCCAGGCCTGCACCAGGACAAGCCGTCACCGCAGCGTCGGCCTCCTCTCCGCGGCACGCGCCAGGCTCTCTGACGAGCGCCACTTGAGCCCCGTGGACTTGCTTCAGCCATGTCCAGGGAACGGGGGCAAGCCGTGAGCACGCCCCACCAAGCGTGCTCGCATTAGAAAAATCTCCCGCCACCCGGCTCGACGAGCGC
>JAJZYO010000450.1 GCA_021798075.1 Actinomycetes bacterium | reverse complement strand
AATGTGCACCGAGGCTCGTCAAGACCGGCGTCTGGTGGCCGTCTTTCGTCCGGACGACGACCCTCCTCCACGGGCCGCTCCGGCCGACCTTCACCTCGTCGGTGGCGACGTAGGAGCGGACGCGCCTGCCCTCGAAGCGCGCCTCGCGCCGGCGGAAGGCCCCCTTCGGCAGGTCCACGGTGCCCCGCTGGTAGGTGATGAAGTCGACCCCCTGGGAGACGAGCCAGCTGAAGAGCTCCCCGTCGTAGCCGCCCCGGTCGAAGACCACGCAAAAGCGCCGCCCGGGCCCGATGACCCTCTTTATCTCCGCGATTACCCTCGGCATGGCCTTCGCCAGGTTGGTGGAGAGCTCTTCGGACAGGAACAGCAGCGGCCGGCCCGAAAGGTCCGAGACGTAGTAGGTCTCGACCCCCGGCAGTGGCATCCGCCGCTGGGAGCTCCAGACTTCTTGGAGCTTGCGCTCCCCCGAGTACGCCTTCATGTGGCCGTCTACATAGAGGTAGGCCGTGGCCACGAAGCCGGTCCCTACCCAGTGGCGGGCGAGCAGCTCGCCCAACTTCCCTGCGCCTTCCTGGCCGACCAAGGTAGCGAGCTTCCTCCGCAGCGTCTTCACGCAAGGGGCGACCGACGAGCCGACCACCGCCCCGAGCTCGGGCCGGCGCAGGTGCTTGGCGGCTTCGAGGGTCGTCTTGGACAAAAGCGTCATGAAGAAGAGGCACAAGAACGTGGCCCTCACGCCGAAGCGCGCCGAGCGGGGCAGCTTGTACACCGCCCGGGCTGCCTCCAGCAAGCCGACAGCGGCCAGCGCTGGGTAGTAGAGGGCGAGCCCCATGTAACGGCCCGAAGCCCGTTCTGGCAGCTCGGCCGGGGGCTCGAAAGCTCCTCGCGCCCCGCCGTCTTGGCCGCCAGCTCGCTCGCCACGGATGTCACCTCTCGCCGCGGGCCCGCCTCCCGCGCGCTCGTCGTCGCCCCCGGCGACCGTCGCGCCGTCGTCGCGCGGCGAGGACGACGGCGCGGGGCCGGGCCCGGCGGTGCCGTCCTCCTCGCCGCCCTCCACGCCGTCCCCGCCGGTCTCGACGTCCTCGCCTTCGTCGCCCTCTCCTGCTCCGCTCGCCCCTACTTTTTCTTCAGCGGCGGGGCCGGGTTTTGAGGTCGCCCGCCCGAGGCCGATCTGGGCTGGCTTGTAAGCCGAGGCGAGCTCGTAGATGTGCGAGAGCGACAGCCAAGTGCCGGTCTGCTTGCCGACCAGTTCCTGGAGCGCCTTCTTCGGCAACGTGGCGTTGGAGGCGATCACCGCCATCACGTCGCCCTTTGCTTTCCAAGCTCCTTTCGGCCCTCGCCTGGTCGAAGCGACCGCAGCCATGCCTTCTCGCTCCAAGCGGCGTGCCATCCGGCCCACGGTGTTGCGGTGGACGCCGAAAGCCGAAGCGATCTCGACGTCTTTGGCGAGCCCCGCCCGGGACAACGTGGCCATGCAGGCCGCCTCGGCACCCTCGTCAGCCTCGTCGTAGACATAGATCGCCGTCGTGCCGTAGAGCACCGCCCGCTTGCCCTCGGAGCTGAACAAGTAGAGGTTCTTGCCTATCCGCTTACCCGGCACCACCGTCGGCTCGAACAGCTCCCCTTGCTCGGCGGCGCCAGCTCTCACGGCCCAAGGCTACGCGATGGGGCCTCAAGGGTGGTGGATTTGCACTGAAATTTCTGGAACGACCTTCCCTTGACCTGCCGTTACGTGTCCAGACATCTGAGTCTAGCCTGGGTCCACCGCTCGCCTCGTACTTCCCCCTCCCGCGGTCCGCTTCGGGGTCCCTCCCGAGGGCTTGGCAGGAGTCTTCCTGGTGCAGCCGCACAACGTTGTCCCCAAGTACGCGCCGGTCGAAGCGAGACACTATGAGACAAGGGACCCCACCTACGGCCCGCGTAGTCGCGTCGACAGAGGTCAAGCCCACCGCCCGGGCCAGGCGGAGGCACGCCGCCTCCATCTCCGCCATCCCCGTGTAGCGCCGGTCCTCAACTTTCAAAATGTGCGTGGACGGCCGCCCGTGCAAGGGCCGGCCCCAAAGCCCCGGGGCCATTTCCACCAGAAGGAGCTTGTCCGCCAGGCCAGCCAGGGAGAGCTCGCTGTCGTCGTGGATCGCAAGTGGCCTCTCAGGGAGGTTAGCGACCTCGGTGGCGAGGCTCTCTTCGCTGTCGGCTTCTACGCCTTCGGGCCTTGGCCCGGGGAACTGTTCCGCCACGATGACGGCTCCGGCAACGTCCCTCCGAAGCGCTCGAGGAGGCCGAAAGTGTCATAGGAAGCCAGGTTCGCTTCCGCCGCCAAAGCCTGGAGAGGCTGCCCTTCGGGGAGCAGGCCGCGGAAGAAATTGCCGGCTTGGAGCGGGCGCGGGCCGAGCGGCAGCCAGCATGAAAGCAGGGGGGTGTTGGCCGGCCAGCGGGCAAGGGCCTCGTCGGTGTACCGGCAGACGACTTGGCCAGGCCGGGCCGAGCTCAGCTCGGCGACGCGAAGGCCATTGAGCCACACGCCCAGCGGCTTACGCCTGGGCACTGCCGTCGTCCTCGATGTCGTTGACGATGTCGACGGTGATGGTTACCGTTGCACCCAACCGACGGAGGAGGCGCAGCAGCTTCTCCAGCAACGACGCGGAGCGCCCGGCCTCGATGTGAGCCAGGTAGTCCCGACTGAGCGCTGCGCTCACCGCCAGCTCGGACTGGGTCAGGCCCCGTGCTTGGCGGATGTCGGCGATGGCCCGGCCCAGGTCGGCCCCGGACCGCACCTGCCATGTCCTCTGTCCCATGTCACCTCCATGTCCTCCTCATTGTGACAATACCGTCACCATGAGCACTCGAGCTACTAGTGACAATACTGTCACACCACAGCCCAAGGCTGGATGTGACAGTATTGTCACACTGTCAAGGCGTGCACTCCGAGAGCGAGCGCGAGGCCGGTCAGGGCCGTGAGCAAGAGCTAGACCAA
>JAJZYO010000449.1 GCA_021798075.1 Actinomycetes bacterium | reverse complement strand
CGAGGAACAGGTTGCTCGGGTCGGCAACCCCCGACAGGCCTGCCTCCCCCATCTCGAAGAGGGCGGCCAGCTGACCGAAGCAGTGCGGAGGAAGCCGTTCTCGGTGGTGCTGTTCGACGAGATCGAAAAGGCCCATCCCGACGTGTTCAACACGCTGCTCCAAATCCTGGAGGACGGCCGGCTCACCGACGCTCAAGGCCGCACCGTGGACTTCAAAAACACGGTCATAATCATGACGTCCAACCTCGGTACGGCTGACCTCCGGAGGGCCTCGGTCGGCTTTGCCAAAGCCGATGCGACCGTGACGCACGAGAAAATGAAGGCCAAGGTCAATGAGGCGCTGAAGCAGCACTTCCGCCCCGAGTTCTTGAACAGGATCGACGAGGTGATCGTTTTCCACGAGCTCACCAAGGACGAGATCACAGAGATCGTCGACCTGTACATGAAGCGGGTGCGCGAGCAGCTCGAGGCGCAGGGCATTAGCGTCGAGCTGACCCGGGCCGCCAAGTACCTCGTGGTCGAGCAGGGTTACGACTCCGCCATGGGCGCCCGGCCGCTGCGCCGGGCCTTGCAGCGCCTGGTCGAAGACCCCCTCTCGGAGAAGATCCTCTGGAAGGAGTTCCGCGCCGGCGATACCATCATCGTGGACGCCGACGACGGTAACGTCACCTTCCGGGCCATGGAGCACGTCGAGCCGCCGCCGGTCGAGCTGGCCAGCGCCGGCAGCCCCGACTGAGGCGGTCGGTCCCACCTAAGCCCGAGTTGGTCGTCACAGGGCCCGTGTAAGGTCCCGGCCCATGAGCAAGTTACGTGCACTGCACCGCTGTCAGACGTGCGGCGCCACTCAGCCCCGCTGGGCCGGGCGTTGCCCGAGCTGTGGTGAATGGGGCTCCCTGCGAGAGGAGCTCGCGCCCCAGCACGGCGCAGGCGCCGTTGCCGGGGGCGCGCTTTTCGGAGCCGGCGGGACGGGCGCGGCGGCGACCTCCGCGCTTGCCCTTGCTGACGTCGACCCCGACGGTCGCCCCCCGATGCCGACAGGTCTGGCGGAGGTCGACCGCGTGCTGGCCGGGGGCCTTCTCCCTGGCTCTGCCACCCTGCTCGGCGGTGAGCCGGGGACGGGCAAGTCGACTCTTTTGCTCCAGGTGCTGGCTTCGATGGCTTCCTCTGGTAAGCGCTGCCTCTTGGTAGCGGCGGAGGAGGCGGCTCACCAGGTCCGCCGCCGTGCCAGCCGGCTCGGTGCGGACGTGCCGGGAGTGCTCGTGGTCGAGGCGACCGACCTCGCTTCGGTCGAGGCGGCCCTCGCCGATGTGGTCCCCGACGTGGCGGTCGTGGACTCGGTGCAGGCCATCCGGGACGCCGAGGTGGCGTCCAGCGCCGGTTCGCCGGCCCAGGTGCGAGCATGCGCGAACGGCCTGGTGGCCCTGGCCAAAGGCATCGGGACGGCCATCGTCCTCGTGGGCCATGTGACCAAAGACGGCGCCCTGGCCGGACCGAGGGCCTTGGAGCACCTCGTCGACACGGTGCTTTCCTTCGAGGGCGACCGTTACTCGGCGCTGCGGGCGCTCCGGTCGCTGAAGCACCGCTACGGCCCGACGGGCGAGACGGGCCTCTTCGAGATGGGGGAGGCAGGCCTGTCGGGGGTTGCCGACCCGAGCAACCTGTTCCTCGGCGACCGCAGGGCCGGGGTCCCCGGCTCCGCCGTGACCGTGCCCGTAGAGGGCCACCGGCCCCTGCTGGTCGAGGTCCAGGCCCTGGTCGGGCGCACCACGCAGGTGCCTCGCCGCTACGTGACTGGCCTCGACGCGGGACGGGTGGGGTTCCTCGTCGCCGTCCTCGACCGTTGGGCCGGCGTGCCGCTGGGTGAGCGCGACGTGTACGTGTCCGTGGCTGGCGGGGCCAGGGCGTGTGAGCCCGCCGCTGACCTTGCCGTCTGCCTCGCCCTGGCGTCTTGCATCTCGGAGGTCCCGGTGCCCGCCGGGCTCGTGGCGATCGGGGAGGTCGGCCTAAGCGGTGAGGTGAGGCGTGTGAGCGCCATGGCGGAGCGACTGGCGGAGGCGAGGCGCCTCGGCTTCTCCCAAGCGCTCGTGCCTTCCCAGGGCCTGCCGGCCGCTAGTGCAGTCTTGGGGGCACGCCCGGCCACCACGCTCGGGGTGGCGCTGGCGCTGGCGCTGGGCGGCGGCCGACGCCCCCTGCCCGGGCGCGCGCCGGCCGGCGAGGTGCACCAGGGACGCTCGCCGGCCACCGCGCACGGTCGGTGGGACGCCCCGCCCCGGCGCCCCGGAGCCCGGCTGCGGGCCCTGCCGGCGCCGGCCCCCTCCTAGTGCCCCTGGTTGGTTAGCATCGGCCAGTGCCGGACAGGCTGAGCGCGGGTATGACCGAGGCGCTGGGCATCGTCGCGCCGGGCAAGGCGCTCCGCGAGGGCCTGGACAGGATCCTCCAGGCCAAGATGGGTGCCCTCATAGTGGTGGGCGATGGGCCGGAAGTCCTGTCCATATGCTCCGGGGGGTTCCTCCTCGATTCGGAGTTCAGTCCCCAGCGGCTGTCCGAGTTGGCCAAGATGGACGGCGCCATCATCCTGGCGCCCGACGCCAGCCGCATCGCCCGGGCCAACGTCCACCTCGTCCCGAGCCCAGCGCTGGCCACCAGTGAGACCGGGACCAGGCACCGTACGGCGGAGCGGGTGGCCCGTTCGATCGACGTGCCCGTCATCACGGTCTCCGAGGACCGTGCCGTGATCACGGTGTACCGAGGGGAGCATCAGAGGCCGTTGGTGCCCGTTGAACGCCTCTTGGCGCGGGCCAACCAGGCGCTCGAGACCCTGGAAGGCTACCGGGACCGCCTGGACGTGGTGACCAACGCCCTGTCCGCCCTGGAGGTGGAGGACATGGTCACCGTACGAGACGTCGTCACCGTGCTCCAGCGGGCCGAGATGGTGCGGCGTATCGCCGAGGAGGTCGACTCTTACAGCACTGAGCTCGGTA
>JAJZYO010000448.1 GCA_021798075.1 Actinomycetes bacterium | reverse complement strand
GTCCCAGTGCTCGTCGTGGCCGAGGAATTTGTTTCCTGAAGCGGTTACCCGTTGTCTACGCCGGTACGCCGGGGACCTCGTCGTCCCAATGGAGGACCGTCTTCCCCGGTTCTCCCCGGTCGAACGCTTGCCAGGCCTTGGCAGCGTCTTCGATCCCGTATCTCCCAGTGATCAGCGCCCGCAGGGAGATGCCACGGGAGCTGATGTCATCGAGCATGTCCTGAAGGTCGGGAAGGGAAAACATCCAGGCCCCCCGTACGTCCAGTTGCTTTTGGATGACCGTTGCTTGCAGGTCGATCAGGTTGTCTGTATCACCGAAGCCTACGCAGACGACGCGCCCCCGGAGCGCGGAAACTTCCAGAGCCAGCCGCCGCCCCGCCGCCGTCCCCGAAGTCTCTATGACGACGCTCGCACCCTTGTGTCCGGTGGCGCGGCGCACTTGCGTCATGCAGTCAGCGTCGTTGGGGTTGGAAACAGCCATCGCACCGAACTGTCCTGCGAAGCCCCGTCGACGCTCGAGGGGGTCGAGCCCTACCACCTTCACCCCCGACTGGAGAGCGAACGATGCGGCAGCGAGGCCGACAGGCCCGAGACCGACGACAGCGACACTGTCGCCGATGCCGAGGCCGGCCCTCTTTAGCGCCATGTACCCAGTCCCCCCACCGCAGGTGTAATAGGATGCTTCGTCCAAGCTGATGCTCGGCGGGACCCTGACACAGTCCCTGGTCCGCGCCACCATGTAGTCCTGCATGGCGCCCGGTAAGTCGAGCCCGTAAACCCCCCACCGTTGCTGGCAGTTTATGTCCCATCCGCGCCGGCACTCCGTGCAGTGCCCGCACCCAGCCATGTGGTGAACCGCCACGCGGTCCCCTGGCTTCAGGCCCCTGACCCTCGGGCCGCACTCGGTCACGACCCCTGCGGCCTCGTGGCCGGGGACGACCTCTGGGTTGGTAACGAGGCCGAAGATAGGCCCACGCCGCTGTGCGCGGGCCGGCCGGTAGTGCATATGCAGGTCGCTACCGCACAGGCCGGCTGCTCGCAACGAGATCAGCACTTCTTCGTCGCCCGGGGCAGGTCTCTGCACCGAGCGAAGTTCTACCTGCCTGTCCCCTGGGAGAAACACCGCTCGCATAACCTCATACCCCTCCTTGACCTCCCTCATTATGAGCTCGGTATTACGTGTACCTTTATCTCGCCACGTTTGGGCTCACCCATCAGCACCTCCGGTGCTTCATTCAGTCCCACTGCCCGGGTGATCAGCGGGGCGAGGTCCAGCTGTCCCGAAGCTGCCAGGTCGACCGCCCTCCCGTGCGTGAGAGGGTTCAAGTGCGAGCCGAGGACCCGAAGTTCTCGCTCGAAGATGTCGAACGGTCTCACGTGCACTACGGCGGACTTTGGCGCCGCGCCGACCACAACGACGGTCCCGGCACGGCGCACCACATCCATGGCAAGGGCGAACGTCTCGGCCACCCCGGCAGCCTCGAGAGCCACGTCCACGCCACCCGGGGCAAGGCCGGACAACCCTGCGACCGCCTCGACGAAGCCTACGGCCCCGGGGTCGACGGTTGCGGCCGCGCCCAAGGACTCCGCCAGATCTCGTTTCTCCCGTTGGCGTGTCGCCAGGAACACCCTCGCGCCGGCCAGCCGGGCGAGCTGTGCCAGCAGCTGACCGATCACCCCGCCCCCGAGGACGACGACGGAGTCCCCCGGCTTCACCCCGGCGTGGTCCATCGCCCTCAGGCAACAGGCCAGGGGCTCGCATAGTGCCCCAAAACCCGTGGGGAGAGAGGCCGGAAGAACATAAGCTTGGCGCTCGGGCACCGACAACATCTCGGCGAGCCCGCCGTCGCGGTCGACGCCGATGGCGTGCAACTGCGTGCAATGAGAGAACAGCCCAGCTCGGCAGTAGCGGCACTGCAAGCACGAGATGTTGGGGTCGATGGCAACACGGGTGCCCATCGGCAATGACGACCCCGGGCCTCCTCCAACGACCACCCCTTCGACCTCGTGGCCCAGGGTCACGGGCGGCGTTGAGGGGTAATCGCCGCTCACCATATGGCGGTCGCTCCCGCACACGCCGGCTGCCGTAACCCTGATGACCAGTTCGCCGAGCCCCGCTATAGGCTCGGGCACATCCTCCAGTTCGACCGCGTCGAGGGCCCTAAGCCTTACGGCTCTCACGAACTGCCCTCTCGGGGCCTGGCCCGGCCCAGTTTCGGGTACTGCAGGGGCTGGCCTGGCACGTCCACCTCGGTGCGGGTGAGGTGCCAGCGGCCGAGGCTGGCCACGACGAGCGTGGAGAGGCCAGGCCCGCAGAACGCCACGTTGGTCGGCGCGGCCAGCACTGTGCGCTGCCAGTCCGAGGCGAAAAGCTCGGCCCGGCCGGCATGGCCCATGCGCCAGATCTCGTCGGGGCTGTAACAAGACACGTACAGCGCGCCCTCGGCGTCGAAGGCGATCCCGTCGGGCACTTTGCGCTCGAAGGACACGACCGTCTCCACCGGGCCTCCGTCGACCGGTACCCGCACGACCCCGGGCAGGGTGGAGACGACCACGTAGAGGTACCGCCCTCCCGGGCCGAGCGCGAGGCCGTTGGGGAAAGCCGCGACGTCGTCGCGCAGGACCTCTCCTTTCCCCCCGGGCCGTACCACCCACAGCCGCCCATTGCCCAAGCCCCACTCGCCCGATTCCGAGACGTAGAGGTTGCCGGCCGCGTCGAAGACCGGGTAGTTGGGGCTCACCAGTGGCCGCCCGCCGGCGCCGGCGAAGTACGTGGTCACCTCGCCCGAAGGAGTGGCCCGCACGACGGCCCCCCTGGCGCTGTCGCAGGCATAGACGTTGGCCTCCCCGTCGAGGCAGAGGCCCAGGATGAAGCCACCCGTACCGGCGAACTGCTCGACCTCGCCGTCCATGCTCACCCGGTACAACTGGCCCGCCTCGCCACCGGCGTAGACGTGGCCGTCGGGGCCCCAGGCCACGCCCTCTGGGTGGT
>JAJZYO010000447.1 GCA_021798075.1 Actinomycetes bacterium | reverse complement strand
CAGCGCGTCAAGGAAGGCCGCGCCGTCAACTCGCAGGAGGCGGCAGGGGGAAAGGGCTGTCACGGTCGCAGTGCGCGCCATGCGGTGGAGCAGCCCGATCTCCCCGAAATAGTCGCCCGGCCCGAGGGAGTTGAGAGCGCCGCCGTCGCCTCCGGCACCCTTCGATGTCACCGTCAGCGTCCCGGACTCGACTATGTACAGGGCGTCGGCGGGTTGGCCTTCCTTCACCACGTCCTCTCCTGTCACGACCTCGTGGGTCGTCGAGGCGCGCGCCAGGCTTTCGAGCACGGGCCGGGAAGACTCGGCGAAGATGCCGGCGCGCTGCAGCAGCGCCACCCGCGGAGCTATTTCGGCCAGGCGTGCCACATTGGCTTGGTCCATGCGGCGGAGCCGGGGCCAACCGAGCAAGCAGAGCGCCGGGACCACCCCTCCGGCCAGCCATAGAGTGGTCACGAGATCGGTCGTCCGCAGCGCTATTGGCGTGAGAACGGCACCGGAAACAATCGCGAGCAGCACGAAGGTAAAGAAGGAACCAAAGACCCGGGCCAATTTCTCCTTGGGCAGCGAGCGTTGCAGCGCCGTCATGGCGAGCACGTCCACGACCAGGGTGCCCCCGCCGCGCACGACCTCCACGACGAAGGCAACCACGGGCTGGCGGACGGCCACCAGCACCAAAGTGGGCGCGCAATAGACGGCCATGGCCGTGACGATCGCAGTGCCGAGCTTGGGCCATTGCGAGATGCGCCGCACCAGCCCTGCAGCCAGCAGCCCCCCGACGCCTAGCCCGGCCAACAGGTAACTGTAGCCAGCGGCGCCGGTCCCGAGGCGCCTTTCCGACACTACGACGAAAAGGACGGTGTCTACGCCGTACACGAAGCTCGCCACCACGCTGTAGGCGGCCAGGACCGTTGCGCTACTCGAACCGAGGATGGCCTGCACGCCCACCAGCATCTGGCGGAGCGGGCCGACCGAGCCGCCCGCCGTCACGTCGACTGGCGTGCTCCGAGCAGATATGCGGGCCACAACTGCTGCGGAGCACAAGAAGCTCACCGCGTTGGCCGCGAAAGCAAAGGTTGGACTGCCGGCAGCGAGCAGCGCCGCGCTGATAGCCGGCCCGGCCACAATCGCCAGGTTGCCCACGGTGTTGTTGAGCGTGTTGGCTGCCGCCAACTCGTCCTCGGGCACGAGTTCGGGGGTCAGGGCCGCAACCGCGGGCTGGTAGGCCATGGTGATGACCCCGTTGGCCGCACCGATGGCTATGGCGGCCAGTACGGCGCCGTGGAAGGCGGCAAGGACGGTGAGACCTCCCATGAGGACGGTGGACGTCACGTCCAGGGTCACCATGAGGCGCGTGCGCTCGAAGCGCTCGGCGAGCACGCCCCCATAGGTGCCGAAGAGGACCGAGGGAAGGAACCTGCCGAGGGTAACCGCCCCGACCCACGCCGCAGAATGGGTCTGGTCGTACACGTACACGGCGAGGGCGACGTTGTAGGCCCAGGATCCCGCGGCCGAGACAGAATAGGCGCCGGCCAAGAGCCGGAAGTCGCGGTGCCGCAGGGGCGCGCCAAAGCCTGTGTGCAAGAAAGTCCGGCTCAATTGGCTTCTACAGTCGTCGCTCCGTAACCGAGCAACCGGGCCCGGTACTTCGGTCTGACGGGGCTAAGGGCAGCCAACGCAACGCCATGGGCATGTATAGCAGCTGAGGCCGGGCGCGACGCCCGTGAACTAACGGATCTTTTGGCGTGCAGACCGCAGAGGACGTCGTCGTGCCACGGGCGGCGCGAGCGTGGACATTGCGAGCGCGCGTGGCCCCTCCCGGGCTCACGTGGCTAGGAGAGCGGGCCTTGCGCCAGGAACGCCTTTTCCACCTCGCGCAGGCGTCGGACCAAGGACTCGAGCACTGCCCAAGCGACGTCGGGGTGGTCCTTCAGGAAGGGGCGGAACTCCCATTGGGTGAACACGAGGCACTCGAGGTCGGTCGCGGCTACCACCTCTGCCGAACGCGGCGAGCGGTCGATGATGGACATCTCACCGAAGTAGTCGCCCGGCCCGAGACGCCGGCGGGGTTGGCCGCTCACCGAGACATCGGCTTCGCCCTTCACCACGACGAAGAAAGTCACGCCCACTTGGTCCTGGTCCGTCAAGTGGGCACCTGCCTGGAACGTCATGTGGTGCGCAGACTTGGCAAGGCGCTGGAGGTCCCTTTTGGGCACGCCCCGGAAGAGCGGGACCTTGCCAAGTAACTCCATATCGTCGGGCATGCAGCGAGCGTAGTTGCCGCCGGGTGCGACGGCTCGCGAAACATGAGCATGGCGCCGGTGCCGACCGAGGGTGCACTCTTCTGGTAGCTGGCGCAGCGAGTGCCGTGCAGAGCTATAGGCCCCCGGCCCTGCACAGCCGCTTGTCTAGGTACCTCGAGGTTCTTCGGGGTCGCCCGGTACCGGCGTAGCCGCCGCCTCTGGCGGCTCCGGCGCGGCTGTCCCGTCGACCCCGGCCGGAGCCTCGGCCCGTTCGCCGCTGGCCGGAGCCTCGGCCCGTTCGGTGCTGGCCGGCGCACCGTCTCCCTCGGCAGAGGTCGCTGTCGTCTCGCCGGCGCCGTGGGTGCGAGCGTGGTCATCGAGGGCGGCCAGGGCGGCGTCGACGGCGCTAGCCGGTCCACCCTCGCGCCGCTCGGCATAGGCCGCGGCGCCGAGGTCGCGCAGGAGAGCGTCCCACTGCCGCTTCGCCTGGACCTCGTCGAGCTTGGCCCTGCCCTCTTTCACACCCTCCTGCGCCTTGCTCAAAGCCTGCTCGCTGGCTTTTTTCACTTTGTCCATAAGGCCCATCTCTGGTCTCCTTACCTTGGCGTCCCGGGCGCAGCACCACGAGGCGCCGGGGCTCTTCGGCGCTCCCATCGCTGCGACCGGCACGGCACTATCCCGGTACCTCCCAGTGTGCCGTTTATCGCGGCCCTGAGTGGCGCCGGCGGCGCCAAATCGGTCTTCGTGGCCCGGCGT
>JAJZYO010000446.1 GCA_021798075.1 Actinomycetes bacterium | reverse complement strand
CCAGTTGCACGATGGTGCCGATGTGGCTTAGCGTCCCGAAGTGCGGGTTTATGACCAGGCCGGCCACGAACAGCGCTAGGGCCCCGACATAGGCCGGCACCAAGAGCCGGGCCTGGTGCCACCAAACCGCGGCACGCCCATAGCTGCCGACCTGCAAGTCCTGTGCTCTAGCCATCGCGTGGCCCCCCAGCTATGCCGGCAGGCGCGGGCCCCACCGTTGCTGTCGCCCTCTGTGGGCCCGACGGCGCAGTTGGGACAGGTAGGGCCGGGGGCTTCCTGCGCCGTACTCGTGCCCAACCGGTGACGGCCACGGCAACGACCAGGACCAAGGCGTCGAACACGTAGGTGTAGTAGCTGGACACGCCGAAGGCGAAGAGCACCTCCTCGATCAATTGGAGGACGAACCCCCCAATTAATGCCCCGACCGCCGAGCCCCTCCCACCGCCGAGCCTGACGCCTCCGACGGCTGCGGCAGCAAAAAAAGTCAGCAGCAACGTGCCCCCCAGGCCGGGGTCACCGCCAGCCGTTTGCGCGGTGAAAAAGGAGGCGGCCAGCCCGTAGAACGCCCCGCTTAGCGAATAAGCAAGGATCACTGTGGCGTCAGCGCTGATGCCGTTCGTCACCGCCGCCCGCGGGTCCGACCCGACAGCGTAAAGCCGCGGCCCGAGCGGGCTCCGGAGCAGTAAGGACCAGAGCAGAACGACGAACAGCAGCGCCAGGGTGGCGCGAGGAAACGAGCCCCCCCACATCCCAGTTAGCCCAGAGATGAAATTAGCCGGTACATTGCCCCCGGGAGCGGACAGGACCAGGAGCGCAAAGCCAGACCATACGAACCCGGAGGCGAGCGTCACGACGATCCCCTGGAGGCGCAACCAGACCACGCTGGCCCCGTTTAAAAAGCCCATGCCTGCCCCGGCGAGGACGGCGAGCGCGACCCAGCCGACCTCGGAAGGGACGCCCGGGCGCAGTTGCGTCGCCAACAATACGTTTAGGAGTGACACGATCCCGCCCGCTGAAAGGTCGAAGCCGCCTATGAGCAACACGAACGTCTCGCCCATGGCAGCAATCCCGACGCCCAGGCTGTCGTTTAGGACCGACTGGACGTTGAGGGCCGTAAACCCACCCGAGGAGGTGGACGCTTCCAGGAGGAACAGGAGGACCGCCAAGGCAAGCACAACAAGAGTGGGGCGCGCTGCTCGGAGCGGCCATGACCAGCTCCGCGGGAGGGCACCTTGCCGGCGAGGCGCGGCTGCGCTTTGGCTCCTGATGGCCTGAGCGCCAGCCACTGAGGCAGGGTCAAGCCGTTGTTCCTTGCGCATCTCATCGTCTTCTTTGAGCATCTCAGCGAGCAGGCCCGACGCGTCTAGCTCGGGCGGCGCGAACTCGGCCGTCACGTGGCCTGAGCGCATGACGAGCACGCGGTCACAGACGTTGGCGAGCTCCTCCAAGTCAGTCGAGTACCAAAGGGCCCCACCACCGGTTGTGGCCTGTCGCCGCAGTAGTTCGTAGATGTCGTGCTTCGTCGCGACATCCACACCACGGGTGGGGTCGTACAGGAGCAGCAGGCGGCTGCCGCGTGCCAACCACTTCCCGACGACCAGCTTTTGCTGGGTGCCGCCGCTGAGGCGCGCTACGGGCTCCCAGGGTGCCGTGCGCGTGACGCGCAAGTGTTGTATTACACTGGCCGCTTTCTCGCGCTCCACCGAGGGGCGTACCAGCCCCAGCATGCTCGTCTGCCCCAGCACCGTCACGGTCAAGTTGCGCTCTGCCGGCAGGTCGAGCAGGAGCCCTTCGGTCCGGCGGTCCTCTGGCACGAACCCGATGTCGGCTCCTACCGCTGCCCGAGGGCTGGCGAGGTGCTTCGGCCGCCCGTTTACCTCCAGGGTGTCAGCCCTTGTCGGGTAGTCACCGAACAGGCCTCGGAACAGTAGGTCCTGGCCCTGGCCCTGGAGGGCGGCCACACCTACGACCTCGCCGGGGCGGACCTCGAGGGAGGCACGGAGCGAACCTTCCCGCGTCGTCAAGTTGACGGCCCGCAGGAGAGGGCAACCAGCCAGTCGCACCGGCTCACGCTTCGGGTAAACGGCTTCCAACTGGCGGCCGAGCATCGCCGTCACCAACTGGTCGTCGGTCACTTCGGCGACGGCCCATGTCCCTTCGGTCCGGCCCTGGCGTAAGACGGTTACCTCGTCGCAGAAGCGGCGGATCTCTGGCAGCCGGTGGGATATGAACACCACGGTCCTCCCCAGCTCCCGCATCTGTTGAAGGCGCGCTTCGAACCATCCCACGTCCTCGGCGGCCAGCGCAGAGGTCGGCTCATCAAGGAGGCAGACGCGCTCACCGTAGATGATCGCTCGCAGAATTTCGAGCTTCTGGCGCACTGACAGGGGCAGGCCCTCCACGGGTGTGTCGACGTCGACGCCGTGCACGTCGCCCTGTCGCAGGAGGTCCCTGGCGCGCGCTCGGAGCGCGCCGGCTTTCAACAGGCCGAACTGGCTGCGTGGTTCGTTGGCGAGGAGGAGGTTCTGGGCGACCGTCATGGTGCGCACGAGGGACAGTTCTTGGAACGCCACCCCTATACCTGCCGCGCGTGCGTCACGCGCCGACCTGAAATGGAGCCCCGTGCCATCGATAGCCACCGACCCACCGTCTGCGCGCACCACGCCCGCTACGATCCCTACCAGGGTCGACTTACCGGCGCCGTTCTCGCCGAGGAGGGCGAGGACTTTCCCGGGCTCACAACGGAACGACGCGCCCTGTAGCGCCGCTGTGGCACCGAAGCGCTTGGTCAGCCCCGTTACCTCGAGCACCTATGCCTCCCGCAAAGGTGCCTTATGGCAGCACTGCCCGCCTCTTGGCGCCGCCGGCACCGACCTGTGCCTGGGTGAGCGCTCAGTGCCTCGCCGCCCCCCAGGTACCTGAAGGGGACGATGAAACATACCCCGGTCACGAGGGACGGCGAAGGCACGACGGGGCAACGCTAGCCGTTACCCGGCT
>JAJZYO010000445.1 GCA_021798075.1 Actinomycetes bacterium | reverse complement strand
TGAGGCGCCCAGGTTTCCGAGGCGAGCGCTCAGGAGAGGCCGACTGGGCGAGGTTCCGGCAAGGCCCGATCGCGACACGACAAGTAAGCAGAGAGAATGTGCCTCAGTTGGTGAGGGGTTGCCCCATCGAGCCCCGCCTCGGCGGCAGCGCGGCGCAGCTCGGCCCGCATGGCATGGTCCGAGATACGCCGACCGTAGTGGACCATCAAGAAGTCCACCATGCGGCCGTTGCGGGGGTGGCGCAGCGGCCGTTGCGGTCCTCTGGCCGCTACGAGGCGGTCAGTGATCTCAACGGTTTCTTGGTCCAAGGGGACCATCCTCTCGGTGTCGAACTTGCCGAGGGGCACTTTCAGCCATGCCCCGAGCCCTGGCACCTCGTGCACGCAGTCGAGTTCCAGGGTCAAGAGCTCGCCGATGCGGATCCCGGTGGCCCGCACGAGCAAAAGGCCGTCGGCCAGTAACCGGTTGGGCGAGTCCTTGAGGGCTTCTTGCAGCCGGCGGTCGGCGTCCAAGGGGATGTAGCGCGGCAGCGGGCGGGGCTCCTTGGGCATGTCCCGGGGGAACACTAGCCGCCTGGTCGGCGCGTCGGGCCAGCCCCAATCGGAGATGTCGGTGAGGAAACGGCTGACTGCGCTGATGCGGTGGCGGCGCTCGGCAACAGAGACCGGCTCACCGTTGTCCTGTCTCCTGGCGGCAGCGACCTTGTTCAGGAACGGCTCGATGTGGCGGGGCCGGTCCAGTTCAGCGAAGCTGGCGATCCCTGGGTCGACGGCCCCGAGGTGCTCGCCGAAGGCAGCGAGGTGTCGGGCCACCTTTCTTGTCCGGCCGGCCGACACGAACCCGCTCAGCCGCTCCAGGTAGCCGACGAAGCCCTCCCGGAGCGCGGCCGGGCTGTTCTCAAAACGCCATTCGAGGGGCCGTGGGGGCAGCGGCTCGTCCGGGGAGTGGTCGAGCACGCCGAGGTGGTAAAGGACCGAGCGAGTGGCGTGGAGGCTGGCAGAGAACGGGCGCCAGGACATCCGCTCGCGGGCCGCTTGTTCGAGTTCTGTGAGGTCTTCCTCGCCGATGGCAGATAGCGGCCCGCTGGTCTGCAACAGCAGGCGCATGAGCACCCTGCACGCGGCGACGGTCCTCGTTTGTTCGGCGTAGCCGAGGTTGACCGCGACCGACAGGAAACGCTGCACGTCCGGCCAGTGCCGGGTCATGGGCAGTTCTTGCCAGCACGTGTAAGGGGTGGTGGCGACAAGCCAGTCGTAGCCGGGGTGCAGGTCGTAGTAGAGGACCAGCCAGTTGAGGACCACCCGCAGGTTGTGGTCCAGCTTCAGGCGGTCCGACAGCGGCTGGGCCGCCCAGGCGGCGGGGTCGGGCCAGCGGGCGAAGAAGCGCCGGGCCGCCTTGGCGTAGCTCTCGCAAGTGCAGCCCCGCCTGGCCAGCCAGGCAGAGAAGCACTCGACGAGGTCGGCCTTAGGACTGGGAGCGTTGGCGAGCGCGGGCAGCGTCATAGGCAGAGCGCAGGTGAGCGGGTGCAAGGTGGATGTAGGTGGCGGCCGAGTCGACATGGTCATGGCCCATGAGCGCCTGTATCACGGCCAGGTCCACGCCCGCCTCGGCCAAGGCCGTGCCGAAGCTGTGGCGGAGGGCGTGGGGGTGCCCGGCGGGGACGCCGGATTTGGCACGGTGGTAGCGGAAAACCGTGCGCAGCCCGGCGGGTGTGAGGGGCTCTCCCCGGTGAGGCCCCTTGGCGACGACGAACAGCGCGGGAGAGGACGTTTCGGGGCGCTCGGCGAGCAGGTAGGCCTGCACGAGCGAGGCGACGTCGGGGTCGACAGGTACGCGCCGCTCCTTGTTGCCCTTGCCGACCACGCGCGCCCAGCCCCTGCCGATGTCGAGGTCACGGACCTCCAGGCCGAGCACTTCTGCTGACCGCAGGCCGCTGAAGACCATGAGCCCGGCGATCGCTCGGTCGCGCTGGGTGCGGAAGCTTCCTATCAGCGCCCGCAGTTCGTCACCTTCGAGCGCCCGGGGCAGGCGGCGCGGCTCCCTCAGGCGCAGGCGCGAGCGGGCGTGTGGCCTGCCGAGGTGGCCGAGCTCGCCCGAGCGCTCGCCCCGGGTAGCCCTGCGCGCCTCCCGCCCCCGGGGCACAGGGCTCCTAGCGTCGGGGTCGAGCATCTCCCGGTAACCGAAAAAGCCAGAAATGGCGGCCAGGCGCCGGTTTATCGTCTTCGCGGCGTAGCCAGTGCTACGCCCGTCGCGGATCGAGTACACGTTGCCGCCGGGCCGGCCGCGCACTGGGGCCCGGCGGCAGGCGCCGAGGTAGCGGACTATCGCGTCGGCGGTGACGGCCTCCAGAGCTATGTCCTCCGAGGCCAACCACCGGGCGAAGGCCAACAGGTCGTAGGCGTAGGCCTCCACCGTCTTGGGCGAGTAGGCCCTGTCGGCCAGGTAACCGAGATAGGAACCAAGCAAGCCGAAGTGCTCGGCTCCCGGGCCGGAAAGCTCCCAGCGACCCTGTCTTTGCTCGACATGAAGCCCTTCTGCAGCCACGAGACTGAGTATCTCACCACTCTCTCGGCATAGCAAGGGCCAACAGGCCGGAAGACCTGTGTGTTTCCTGCGGATATCCTGTCTATAACCCTGTGGAAGACCCTGTGGATATGGGCCCCTTTAACAGCTACTACTAATTATTAGCCACATAACGGGGGAGCTGCGCGGAAAAGGACCTGCCTGACAGGCACCTCGCCGCGCAGCTTACCCAGTAGCTCGACCGTGCCATAAGGACCGAGCTCACCGTGAACGACGCCACCCAGTTCGGCGTCGGGCGCCTGCTGCACAACCTGCCCGCACTGCGCCAGGTCGGCTTTTCGGCCAACCGCCGCCTCTTGGAGGTGGAACGAACCAGCAGCGACCCGATGACCGGCGAGGAGGCCTACGACAAGGTGTGCCGGCCCGTGGAGGTGGGGGGCCAGCGCGTCCCCGCCCTGCGTTTCGATGCCCCGACCACCCAGGCGC
>JAJZYO010000444.1 GCA_021798075.1 Actinomycetes bacterium | reverse complement strand
CAGAGCGCGCTGTCGAAAGACGAGATCGACCGCATGGTGCACGACGCCGAGTCACATGCGGCAGAGGACAAGAGGCGCCGGGAGGAGGCTGAGATCCGCAACAACGCGGACTCGCTCGTGTACCAGACCGAGAAGATGCTGAAGGACCAGGCGAGCTCCTTTAGCGGGGCCGAGAAGGACCGTGTCGAGTCCGACCTGAAGGCGCTCAAAGAGGCGCTCTCTGGGACCGACACCGAGGCCATAAAGGCCGCCACCGAACAGCTCGCCGGCGGCGTCCAAGAGCTCGGCAAACGGCTCTACGAAGCGGCTTCCTCGTCGGCTCACCCAACTGACGACGGCTCTGCCGGCGGCTTCACTGGCGACGGCCCGAGTGGGCCTTCGGCCAGTGGTGGGGCCAATGACGAAGAAGTCGTTGATGCCGAGATCGTCGACGAGGGCGGGCAGCACTGATGGGCTCCGGTACCGATCAGTCGTCCTGGGCCGAGGCGCCCGAGGGCGGCACCAATCCGAGCGGCAACGGGGGCGCAGGCCCCCCTGCCGGGGCCGGCTGGGCCAGTCCCGCTGGCGAGGGGCCGGGCGAAGCGCCCGCGGCAGCCGACGACGGAGGCACCGTCCCCCACGGGGCCACAGGCACGAGCACGGGCACTGGAGCTGGCACCGGCACCGGCGAAGGTGCCGGCGAAAGTGCCGGCTTGGGCGACGGCGTGCCCGCACCCGAAGCCGACCTCGCTTCGCTCCTCGTAGGCGTCGAGCACCAGCGAGACGAGTACCTCGAGGCGCTACGCAGGCTCCAGGCCGAGTTCGACAACTACCGCAAGCGCATCGAGCGCCAGCAGCGCGACGTTGGCGACAACGCGGTCGCGGCCATAGTGAAAGAGCTCCTGCCCGTCTTGGACACGGCCGACCTAGCCCTCGCTCATGGCGCAGGCGAGGACATAAAGCATGTCACGGGCGCCCTTTTCGACATACTTTCCAAACAGGGGCTGGAGCGCATCGACCCAGAAGGCCAACCCTTCGACCCCGAGCACCACGAGGCAGTAGCCCACGAGCCGGCCGAGGGCGCAGGCGCGCCCGAGCGGCCTGAGGTGAGCGAAGTCATGCGCGCCGGCTACCACTGGAGGGGCCGCGTGCTGCGACCGGCCATGGTGAAGGTCAGGGGCTGAAATGGCACCGCAGCGCGAGTGGCTCGAAAAGGACTATTACAAGGTCTTGGGCGTCTCCAAGGACGCCTCGGACAAAGACATCGCTCGCGCCTACCGGAAGCTCGCCAAGCAGTACCACCCCGACGCCCACCCCGGTTCCGAGGACCGTTTCAAGGAGATATCCGCTGCCTACGACGTTATAGGCGACACCTCTAAGCGAAAGGAGTACGACGAGGTCCGTTCCCTATCGGAAAAGGGCCTCGCCGGCAACCCCTTCGCTGGCGCGGGCGCAGCCGGCAACGGCGGGGTCAACTTCTCGAACTTCGGGATGGACGACCTAGGAGACCTTCTCGGCAACATCTTCGGCCGAGCCGGCCGGAGGGCACGTCCCTCCGCCGGCGGCGCCGGCCCTCAGGGCGCCGCGCTCGGGCCCCAGCGCGGCCAGGACATCGAGGCAGAGCTGCACCTCTCCTTCGCCGACGCCGTTCGTGGGGTGACGACGAGCGTCAACATCACCTCCGACGCCCCCTGTTCGACCTGCGGCGGGTCGGGAGCCGCACCCGGGACCAAACCGACCCCCTGCTCAGTGTGCGGGGGCCGCGGGGTTGTCAATGAAAACCAAGGCATGTTCTCATTCAGCCACCCCTGCACAGCATGTGGGGGCGCCGGTATGCGAGTAGAAAAGCCCTGCCCGGCCTGCCACGGCCGGGGGACGGAGCGCCGCGCCCGGCAAGTGAAGGCGCGCATCCCACCCGGGGTAGAAAACGGCCAGCGCATCCGGCTGCCCCACCGAGGCGGGGCAGGGCGCGCGGGCGGGCCGGCAGGTGACCTTTATGTCATCGTGCGCGTCACACCCGACCCTGTCTTCAGCCAAAAAGGCCGTGACCTGCAAGTAAAAGTACCGATCACCTTCGCCGAGGCCGCCCTCGGTACCACGGTCTCGGTCCCAACGCTCGACGGCAACCCGGTGTCGCTCAAGGTACCGGCCGGGACCCGCTCTGGCCGGGTCTTCCGCGTCAGGGGCCACGGCGTCCCCGTGGCCGGCAGGCCTGGCGACCTCCTCGTGAGCTTCGACATAGACGTACCCACCAAGCTTTCCGCCGAGCAGAAGCGAGCAGTGGAAGCCTTCGCAAAGGCCTCGGCGAGCGATGGCAACAAGCTCCGCGAGAAACTGGGGGCGCCGTCCCGATGAGCGAGCACGTGAACAACTTCGGCAACGCCCGAGGAGGCGCCCGCTTGCCCCGAAGGGACGGCTCGATGGCCGTCTATGTGATCTCCGTGGCGGCCGAGCTCGCCGGCGTACACCCGCAAACCCTTAGGATCTACGAGAGGAAAGGGCTTTTGGGCCCTGCCCGTACCCTGGGCGGGAGCCGTCGCTACAGCGACCAGGACATCGCTCTCTTGCGCCGCATACAGGACCTCACCGCTTCTGGCCTCAACCTGGAAGGGGTGAAAAGGGTGATCGAGCTCGAGGCCGAGGTGGAAAGGCTGCGCCAGGAGGTCGAGGATGCCAGGGCCCAGGCCCGCCGGGCGGTAGAGGAAGTGCACCGCCAGTACCGCCGCGACCTCGTGCCCCTCCACCTCTCGCCAGTGCGCTGGCTACCCAAACCGACGTTGAAAAAGAGGAACGCGAATGGCAATTGACACCAACCGCTGGACCCAGCGGACCCAGGAAGCTTTCAGCGCCGCCGTCGCCGACGCGCGCGCCCGCAACAACCCCGAGGTAACACCCGAACACCTCATGTTGGCGCTGATCGGCCAGGAAGGCACGGCCGTGCTGCCAGTGCTCGACCGCGTCGGCATCGAAGTAATGCCGCTGCGCAACCGCTTGGAGGAAGCCCTCGACAAGTTGCCCCACAGCTACGGGGGGGAAA
>JAJZYO010000443.1 GCA_021798075.1 Actinomycetes bacterium | reverse complement strand
GGCTGCTTGCCCCGACCGGCTGCTTGCCCCGACCGGCTGCTTGACCCGACCGGCTGCTTGCCGCGTCGGTGAGGTCCGTGCGCTCCTGGCCGGTCCTCCCGAGGCTCGTCACCGGCTATTGCGCTCATGTAGTCTGCCTCCGTGGCGTACGGGCTCGACATACGGCCCCAGGGTGATCTGGATTTCGTCGCCCTCGGAGCTTTGAACCACCGCTTGGACCCGGGGGTGGTGCCCTTCCGGAAGGCGGCCAGGTGTGACATCTACGCAAGCGGCGCGGAGTTCAACGTCGCCGCCAACCTGGCGGACTGCTTCGGGCTCCGGGCGGCCATCGTGAGCGCCATGGTCGACTACCCGATCGGGGACCTGATTGCGGAGGGCGTGCGTGCCAAGGGCGTGTCCGCCTTCTACAAGCACTTCGAGCACAACGGGGTCAACGGGCCCAACATGGCGACCGTGTACAGCGACCGCGGGTACGGCGCCCGGCCGCCGGTCGTGTTTTACAACCGGGCCAACGAGGCCGCTGCAGAACTCGGGCCGGGGGACTTCAACTGGGGCCAGATTTTCGGCGGGGGGGTGAGGTGGTTCCACAGCGGCGGCGTTTTCGCCTCGCTTTCGGAGAGCACCGGCGAGCTCATAATCGAGGCGATGAAGGCGGCAAAGGCCGCCGGGGCGGTCACCTCCTTCGACCTCAACTACCGAGCCAAGCTCTGGGGCGTGTGGGGCGGGCAGGACAAGGCCGTGCCGGCCTACTCGCGGATCGTCGAGCAAGTCGACGTCTTGGTGGGCAACGAGGAGGACCTGCAAAAGGGGCTCGGCATCAAAGGCCCTGACGTCGAGAGGGCGTCTGCGCTCGACCCGAGCACGTTCGTGGCGATGATAGACGAGGTCCGCAAGAGCTTCCCGCAGGTGAAAGTCGTCGCGACCACGTTGCGGGAAGTGCTGTCCACCAACAGGCACCGCTGGGGCGCGGTCGCGAGCATCGGTGGCAAGGTGTACTCGGCCCCGACCTGCGACCTGGACGTGCTCGACCGGGTGGGCGGCGGGGACGGCTTTGCCGCCGGCCTTTTCTACGGGCTGCTGGCCGGTGAGGACCCCGAGGAGGCCGTAAGGCTGGGCTGGGCTCACGGGGCGCTGCTCACCACGTTCCCCGGGGACCAGACGATGGCGACGCTCCAACAGGTGCTCGACTTCGCACGAGGCGGCTCGGCGCGCGTCCAGCGCTGACGCTTGCAACAATTTCCCGCCCGACGGCACCGCTACCGGCCGGGTCGGGTGGGAGTTGACAACGTCTTCTAAACGTCGGGCTGGCTTTAATTGCTCCCACGGTAGTTGATCCCGGCCCGACGATCTGGCGGCCCAGCCGAGTTGTAAGTAAATCCCGCCTGACGGCCCTTTCGCGCGGGGCGTCGGGCGGAGTTGCAATACATTGGGTGCTGGCGAATGGGGTCAAGCGGCGAGCGGCGGGGTGGCCGCACCTGAAGGCCCGGGTCGCGTAGGATCGACCGGGATGTTGCCTCGGAACTGGCACAACAGGACAAGAAAGGGCTCTCTGGTCGCCGGCGTCTTGGCCGGGGCGCTCGTGCTGGCGGCGTGCGGCGGAGGAGGCTCCGCGGCACCGACGACCAGCAGGCCCGCGACCGCCGGGCCGACGACCAAGGCGGGCCACGAGAGCACCGCGGGCAAGACCTCCCCACCCGCGACCAAGGGCCCCGCCACCTTCATGGGGCCCGACGGGGTCGAAGCGCGCTGGGTCATACAGGAGAACAAGAAGCCGGGGACGACCGCTTGGCACCTTTCCGGGGACGGGCCGGCTACTATCCACGGGTTTGCCAACCTGACCGCAGCCTCCGCCGGCCAGAAGGTGTCGCTCTATATAACTACGACCGCCGCCCGTTACCATGTGAGCGCCTACCGGATCGGCTATTACGGGGGGACGGGCGGGCGCCTCGTGTGGAGATCTCCTGAGGAAAAAGGGGTCGTCCAGCCGGCGTGCACGTTGACGGCGTCCACTCGCATGGTGGCTTGCGACAATTGGGCACCCTCCATAACGTTCACGATCGGCCCGGAGTTCGTGCAGGGGGACTACCTCTTCAAGCTCGTCGCCGACCCCGGCCAACAGAGCTACATACCCTTGACGGTCTGGGACCCGACGAGCCACGCGACCTACATCATCCAAAACAGCGTGCTCACGTGGCAGGGCTGGAACACCTGGGGCGGCTACGACATGTACGGCGGCGCGCCGCCGGGCCAGACCCCGCAGTTCGCCCAACGGGCGTATGTGGAGAGCTTCGACCGCCCCTACGCCAACGGCAATGGCGCTGCGGACTTCATGGCGCTCGAGTACCCGCTCGTCTATTGGGCCGAGCAGCACGGCCTCGACGTCACCTACTGGACCGACGTCACTTTCGCTGAGCACCCCAACCTGTTGCTCAACCACAAGGCGCTCATCACGCTCGGCCACGACGAGACCTGGACGATGGCCGAACGCAACGGCGTCCTCGAGGCCCGGGCCGCGGGAGTGAACATCGTTTTCCTCGGGGCCTCCCCGGTGCTGCGCCACGCTCGCCTGCAGCCGAGCCCCCTCGGGCCGGACCGGGAAGAAGTCGACTACCGGGACCCCCAGCTCGACCCCATATACGCCAAGGACCCGCTCGCTGCAACGGGCAACACCTGGGCCCAGCCACCCGACAACGCGCCGCCCAGTGAGATTGTCGGCGACACCTACATGGGCTACGGCCTCGACGACCCGATGGTGGTCACCGACGCCAGCGCGTGGCCCTGGGCGGGCACCGGTGTGACTGACGGCACCCAATTGAAAGGCGTCCTCGCCGGCGACTACGACGCCTACGACCCCAACTCGATCGACCCCGCGGGAGTCGAGATCCTCGCCCATTCACCGGTCCACGCCCAGGTGCAGGACGCCCCCTACTCGGACATGGTTTACTACACCTGGCCGCACGGCGGCGGCGTGCTGGCGCCGGGCACTATCGGCTGGATCCCGGCGCTCGACTCCTGCC
>JAJZYO010000442.1 GCA_021798075.1 Actinomycetes bacterium | reverse complement strand
GTCGCCAGTGGACAGGGCGTGCAGTACCAGGGGTGGGAGGGCGAAGTCGTAGACGTAGTCGGCCCGGCGAGCCAGGTCCAGCTGTTGGCTGTAGTGACCGTGCATCTCGACCAGCACAGTGGCTCCCCGGACATGGGCATAGGAAGAGATACGGGTGATGAACTCCTTCGTGGCCTCGGTCATGAAGCAGGTGGTGCCGGCCAGCTTGCCCGTGTAGCCGACGGCGTCCAGGCGCAGCACCGAGACGCCGTTGCCCGTGAGGCGGTCGATGGTCCCTGTCAGGTAGTCCCAGGTGATCGTGGCCCGCACGTCCAGGTCGACCTGTTCCGGCGTGAACGTGGTCCACACCAGCCGGGGCCTGTCGCCCAGCCGCATCATGGTGAAGGGCAGGCCCGGCCGGGGCCGGTAGATCCGGGCCAGTTGCTCCTCGGTCGCACCCCCGGGGAAGATGCTGCCCAGGGTGAGGAACATCCCGGCGTACGGGGACGCCTCGCCCTTCGCGAGGACGTCTGCGAACTGCTTGGAGCGGACCGAGACGTGGTTGACGATCACGTCGGCGGTCACCGTGGTCGCCTGGGCCAGCGCGGCCACGTCGGCCCAATCACCCAGGCGGGGGTCGACCTGCTGGTGGTCTTCCGGGTCGAACCCGGCATCGGCACCGTCGATGGGGTAATAGAAGGGCAGGACGTGCACGCCGTCGAAGGCGCCGGCCAGCCCTCGGGCCAGGAGCGTGCCCAGGCCCTCCAGGCTGCCGCCGAAGCGGTCGGCGTAGGCGATCAGGTGCGGGCCTCGCAGCACCGCCCGGGACGGGCTGTCGCCCTCGTCCTGCTTCAGCATCACCGTTCCACCTCTCGAGTCCTCGAGTCCCCGTTGCCCCCTGGGAGGCGCTCGCCCGGCACCACCGTAGCCCGCAGACCGGCGCGGGCTTCAGCCGGGCGGGCACGCCAACCAGACCGTCGTCCCCGGCGGCAAGTGACCCTCCTCGCTCAACGGCCCGCTGGCCAGCAGCACGCGGGCTCGCCCGGGGAGCTCCAGCGGCGCGGCGTCGAAGTTGGTCAGACAGGCGAAGCGGGGCCCTCGCCTGAAGGCGAGCACGCCGGCGCCGAGCTGCTGCCATTCGAAGCCGGTCCCTGCCAGCTCGGGCAGCTCCCTGCGCAGCTCGACAGCCCGCTTGGTCAACCGGAACGTCGAGCCCGGTGTGCGCCGCTGGCTCGCCGCCGTCAAGCTGGCCCAGGCCGGCGGTTGTGGCAGCCAGCTCGGCCCGCTGGTGCTGAAGCCGTACGTCGGCGCGCCGGCATCCCAGGGCAGGGGCACCCGGCAACCGTCCCGGCTCTTGCGGGCGTCGCCCGTCCGGGCCACGATCGGGTCCTGGAGCAGCTCCAGGGGAAGGTCCTCCACCTGCCAGAGCCCGAGCTCCTCACCCTGGTAGATGCAAGCCGGGCCGGGGAGGGCGAGCATCAGGAGCAGAGCGGCGCGGGCGCGTGCCTGGCCCAGGGCGAGGTCCCTGACCGGGCTGCTGGCGGTAGAGGTGCCTGCGGTCCCGGGCGCGTAGCGGGTCACCGGCCTCACCTCGTCATGGCTGGACAGGAACCAGGTCGGCCTGGCCCGCCCCGGCCATGGGCCGTCCAGGATCCCTTCGATCGCGGCGTGAAAAGCAGGGGCGGACCACGGAGCCCGTGACAGCTCGAAGGCGAAGACCGAGTGCAGCTCGTCGTCGCGCAGGTACCGGGCCAGACGTTCCGGCCCGTTCACGATCACCTCTCCGAAGAGGGCCTTTTCGGGCTTGTAGGAACGCGCCACGTCCCGCCAGCGGCGCAGCACCTCGTGGACGGTGTCGCCGTCCCACAGCGGGGTCTCGGGCCAACCGCTCGGGGAGAACACGTCGTTGAACTCGATACCGGCCGGCGGGAGCCGGGCGTCCTTGCCGATCGCGGGGACGGCGTCGAGCCGGAAGCCGTCGACGCCCAGGTCGCACCAGAAGCGGAAGACCTTTTCGAAATCGGCCCGGACCTCGCTGCAGGACCAGTTGAGGTCGGGCTGTTCGGGGGCGAACAGGTGCAGGTACCACTGACCGGGGCGGCCGTCGGGGCCCGTTGTGCGCGACCATGCCGGTCCCCCGAAGGCGCTGGGCCAGTCGTTGGGGGGGAGCGAGCCGCCGGGCCCTTTGCCGTCCCGGAAGTAGTACCGCTGTCGTGCCGCCGATCCCTCGGCAGCCTCCAGCGCCTCCAGGAACCACGGGTGGCGGTCCGAGGTGTGGTTGGGCACGATGTCCAGCAGGACGCGCAGGCCGGCGCTGTGCGCGTCGGCTATCAACCGCGCCGCATCGTCGAGAGTACCGAACATGGGGTCGATGCCCTGGTAGTCGGCCACGTCGTAGCCTCCGTCACGCATGGGCGAGGGGAACCAGGGGCTGACCCAGATGGCGTCGGCGCCGAGGTCCCTGATATGGCCGAGGCGTGACCGCAGGCCGGCCAGGTCGCCGTAACCGTCGCCGTTGCCGTCGGCGAAGCTGCGCAGGTAGACCTGGTACAGGACGGCATGCCCCCACCACTGGTCGCTCACAGGCTCAACCCTTGACGGCGCCCTGGATGAGGGCCTTGATGAAGTGGCGCTGCAGGACCAGGTACACGATTATGGTCGGGGCCATCAGCTCGACTGCTCCCGCAGCGAGGAGCACCTCGTTTGTCCCGTACTTGTTCTGGAACGTCTGCAGTGCCCCGGCCAGTGTCCACTCGTTCGGGTTGGACATGAGCACCAGGGGCAGCAGGAACTGGTTCCAGGTCGACAGGAACATGAGGAGGCCGAGCGATGCCAGTGCCGGTTGGGCGAGCGGCAGGTGCACACGCCGGAACAGCTGCCAGGACGATGCCCCGTCCACCGAGCCGGCCTCGAACAGCTCCCGGGGCATGTTGACGAAGTGCGAGCGCATCCAGAACACGGCGAAGGGCATGTTGAGCCCGATCAGGGGCAGCACCAGGCCCCAGCGGGAGTCGAGCAGGCCCATCGACTGGTCCTGGAA
>JAJZYO010000441.1 GCA_021798075.1 Actinomycetes bacterium | reverse complement strand
GGTGGCCTTGCGCCCGGACTGGGAGCAGGCCAAATTGTCGATCATGGAGCACCTGCTCCGCCAAAAGTTCCAGCACGCAGCGCTCCAGGATCTCCTCCTCCGCAGCGGGGGCGCCCTGATCGTCGAGGGCAATGACTGGCACGACACCTTTTGGGGCGTCTGCACCGGTTGCCTGCGTGGTTGTCAGGGTGCAGGCGCCAACCAACTGGGTCGGCTCCTCATGGCCCTCCGGGACGAGTTGTGCTCCACCGGCTCTATCGCCACAAGCCCCCGGCCGGGCGTTTAGCCCTTCATATCAGCCACCCTGTCAGGCGCCTGCGACATAAGCCGGGACTGCCGTCCCAGTCATAGGCATGAGCGCTAACCAACCCCGCAAGCCGACCGGGACACCTGCCGGCGGCCAGTGGGCCCCAGTCCAGCACACTGAAGCAGACATCGATCTTTCCACTAAAAAGCCGAAGGGCCTGAGCGATGAGCTGTACAACCACGAGGGTGATTGCCCGTTCTGTGGTGCGAGCTTTTCGTCGGTCTCTAGGTACGAGCGCCACGTGGCCCGTTGCTCCGACAACCCCGATCGCTAGGAAGACGACAACATCGATCCACTACATAGCCGAGCCCACCCTGTCAGGCGCCTGCGACTTCTCGTCCGTCAAGGCGACCTGGGTGCTGGCCAAGCCTCACCGGCGCCAAAAACCTGGGGCCGCTCCAGCGACCTCGGCCCGATCCAGGCTAAGGCCCTGTAGCTCAGCCACGGGCCGGGCGCCTGCGACATAAGCCGAGACCGCCGTCCCAGTCATGGGCATGAGCACCAACCAACCCCGCCGTCCAGCCGGGGCGCCAACCGGCGGCCAGTGGGCCCCGGCCCAGCACGACGAAGCGGACATCGATCTCCTTGCATCACCAACCCTTGGGGAGATGCTGGCGGACAATGCCAACAGCGCAAAGTTCGTGCGTGAGCTCGCCGCCACGATCGACGCGCCAGCCGTGGCCGCTCGTGCGCTTCATGGGCTGTCCACCAAAAAGGGGGATGCTGACCCCGTCGGGCACCTACGTCGTTCATTGACGAGCCTGCGACATAAGCGGGGAGACCCGCCCAAGTCTCAACCATGAGCACGGGCCAACCCCGCAGGCCGGCTGGGACACCCGCCGGCGGCCAGTGGGCCCCGGCCCAGCACGCAGAAGCCGACATCGATCTCAGCCCTCCCGAGCCCCGTGCCGGCAAAGCAGTCCGCGGTCCCGCGGCCAAAATCCTGGGGTGGGGCGGGTTCCCCGCCAAGGCCCTGGAGTGGCGCCGGGTGGTCGACCTCCAGCCTGGGGAGCTCATCGTCGCCCATGGGAAGGCGAGCCCAGTCGAGCGAGTCTCTTACCACCCGGCCGGTACCCACGATCTTGCCCCGATCTCGCGAGGTTGGGATGTCCACCACGTAGTCATGGACAACGACGATCTGTGGGTCGGGCCTGGGAGCCTGGTCAGTGTCTACGTAGGTGATCGCCAAGCCCACCCACACGAGACAGCCGGGGCACCTTCAGCCGCCTGTCCCAGCCGGCATAGGGAACTTGCGACGACGATGTCTACGCAGCGGCCTCGTAGTTGCGACACGACCCCGACCAGGAGGCGCTCCCCCACATGAGCACAACCCAACCCCGCAGGCCGGCCGGGGCGCCCGCCGGCGGCCAGTGGGCCCCGGCCCAGCACGCCGAGGCGGACGTCGAGCTGCCCCAGCAGCCCGTCCCAGCCCAAGCCCCTTCCGGCCCAGTGAGCTTCGCTGACATGGACCGCCCGGGGCGCTTGCGGGCCATGCTCGCGGTGTCCGAGCGCGTGTTAGCCGAGCTGCCCGAGCCGGGGCCGGATGGTCCCGGACCGCAACAGCGCGACAGCCTCAGGAACGTCGCCCTCGTCCTCCTACAGCGCCCCGACGCCACGCTCGTGACCAGCGCCCGCGATTGGCAGGAGGACTTCAAGCGGGTGGTGAACAGGGGGGAGCTGGCCATCTGGGCCCTCGCCGCTTGCAGGTACAGGACGGTTGCCGACAGCAACGGGGACGACGACAGCCCAATAGACGACTGCTCAGCAGGCGAGCAGGAGCGAGTGTCCCTCCGCCCCGTCCCTCTCTACGACGTCTCCCAGACCGAAGGGGCGCCCCTGCGGGGCCCGCTCGAGTCGGGGCTGGACGTTGCCGAGGCGCTCTCGGGATGGGCCTCGGAGCTGTATGGACGGCTGGCCCAGCTTCGGCTGGCGCCGCCTGCGCCAGCCGTCCAGCCGGCCGCCGCCAGCCCTGTTGCCCCCACCGGGGGTGAAGGAGCCTCGTCATGAGGGCCCGCTACATCGCCGAAGTCAGCCCGCCCTTTGGTGGCCGGCCTGTGGTGGTCGAGCGTTCCTACCTGGCCGAGCTCGACGCTGCGATCGACATGGCCCTCGGCGTGGCGTGCGACAGCCAGGGGCGGGAGCTCGGGGCGATCGGGCCCGTCTCTTCATCGTCCTGGGGCCAGCGGGCGCCGGCAAGCCGGCAGGCCTACGCCCCCAGGCACGACCGATGGGCGGATCGCGTCGGCGCCATGTACCCGGGCTAACCTGGCCGGCATAGATGAGCCGATGACCCCGGGCACAATGAGCGCCGACCAGCCACGCAGGCCCGCCGGGACGCCCGCCGGCGGCCAGTGGGCCCCGCCCAGCACGCCGAAGCGGGCGTCGAGCTAGGCCCAGCCATCACCGGCTCAGTAACGACCCGGCTCCTGGATGGCACTCGTGCCTGGCTTCAGGACGGCCGGCTCCACCGCACCGACGGCCCTGCTGTCGAATGGGCCGACGGCACTCGCATTGTGGTACCAGGACGGCCGGCTCCACCGCACCGATGGCCCGGCTGTCGAGTACCCAGATGGCACTCGCGAGTGGTACCAGGACGATGAGCGTCACCGTACAGACGGCCCAGCCCTCGAGGCCCTCCACGGCACTCGTATGTGGTACCAACACGACCAACTTCACCGTACCGACGGCCCGGCTGTCGAGTACCCCGACGGCACTCGAC
>JAJZYO010000440.1 GCA_021798075.1 Actinomycetes bacterium | reverse complement strand
GCCAAGCTCATCTCCACCGCAGCACCGTCGGAGCGTTCTGGTGCCACCATGGCCTACGACCCGAAGACCGGCCAGCTGCTCCTGTTCGGCGGGTTCGCCGTCGTGGCCGGGAAGCCGAGCTTCTTCTCTGGCACCTGGGCCTGGGGCGAGGCCACGTGGTCCCTGTTGCGCCCGGCGTTAGCCCCGCCCCCGCTCGCCGGTGCCGCCATGGCCTACGACGCGGCGACCGGGCAAGTAGTCCTGTTCGGGGGCGCTGGTGCCCACGGTGTCGTCGGCGGCACCTGGGCCTGGGACGGCGCCAACTGGGCCAAGCTCGCCCCCGCTACGGCCCCGCCGGCGCGTTCCGGCGCCGCCATGGCCTACGACGCGGCCACTCGGCAGCTGCTCCTGTTCGGGGGCGCCGGGCCGCAGGGCACATCGGCCGGCACATGGGCCTGGGACGGGGCTGACTGGTCGCGTCTCGCCCCCGCCACGTCCCCGTCGGAGCGCTCAGCCGCAGCCATGGCCTACGACCCTGCCTCGGAGCAGGTGGTCCTGTTCGGCGGGTCGCGGTACACGAACAACAAACTGGATCTCCTCCCAGGCACCTGGGCCTGGGACGGGGCTGACTGGTTGCCGGTGACCGCCACGGGCCCGGTTGCCCGCTCGGCCGCCTCAATGGCCTACGACCCGGCCACGGGGCAACTGGTCATGTTCGGGGGTGGCGGTGCCAACGGCCCCATCGCCGGTACCTGGGCGTACACGGCGGCTCCTGCGCCAGGGGCTACGACAACAACCGGGCCCACGACGACCACGGCTGAGGCGTCAGCGACGACTACCGGCCCGTCAACGCCGACATCATCTACGGTGCCTGCAACCAGTCCTCCGGTGACAGCACCGCCGTCACCGTCCACGACAGCACTGCCTCCCACGACAGCCCCGTCAACCGGGGCGCCTACGACGACAACAACGACGACGAAGCCGCTGAAACAGGGCAAGCCCCTGCCTCCCGGAGTCTTGATGGTGGCTCGTGACGGCAAGGCCCGCTGGGTGGCTTCCGCCGCGGCCTACAACATGGCCCTACGCCACGCCCATCTGCTCGGGCACTACGTCGTCACGGGCCAGAGCAGGCCGGTCGTGGTTGTCCTCATTTCCATTATGAAGTGACAATGCCTGCGCAGCGGCTTTGTAGCTGCGACTTTGGCAACCAGCGGAAAGGAGCACGATGACCGGGACCAGGCCGACGAGGGCCGGAACAGCTTTCGCAATAACCGGGTTGCTTTTTGCTCCCTCGGTAACGCTGAGCAGCGTGCCGTGGGCGCATACGGGCGCAGCACTTGCCGTGGCGGCGCACGGGCGCAGTACAACACACGGGCGGCGCACCAAGCACCGCCGCGCCGTCCACAAGGGCCCGATCGTCCTGTCTGCCGGGGCAGAACCGGGGCAGCTCCCTGCCGCCGGCGGCCAGGTGACGGTCGTGGGTTCCGTCCGGGGCGCCAAGACCTGCCGGCTTGCCGTGCTCGGCGATCACGGGATCAAGGTGTCGCTGCCGGCGCCGGCCAAGTGCATGGACGGGCAGTACGGTAAGACCGTGGGCTTCGGCCCCGACAAGGGCCTGTCGCCGGTCACGGTCAAGCTTGGGCTCTTTGCGGGGACGGCCAGAGGCATCTTCTATGTCGTGGTCGCGGGGCGCACGCACAGGGCCGTGCCGGCCGCACTGGACCGGGCACTGCCCCCTGGGACGAAGGTGGAGCTGGCACGTGCCCACGGCGCCCTGCACGCTCATACCAGCTACACCACCGTCTCCGCCGTCGGCCTCGACGTCCATGGCACAAAGGCGCCGGCCGGCTCACGGTGGCGCTTGGCGGTCTACGGCACCAACGGCCGGCTCGTGGCCACCGCCCCTTACGGCGCTGGTCGGTTCCTGCTCCACTTCTCCAAGCCAGTGCCGGCCGGTGCCGAGCTGTCGCTCGGCGTCCAAGAGCACTGGGACGGGAGGACCTGGCTGCCCGCCGGCGTCCCGATGTGGTTCGACGTGGCCCGCTCACCCGTGGTGGTCAATTTGAGCAACGGGGCTGCGCCGCCCAAGCCGCCGGCCCGGCACGTCCCAGCACGGCACGGTTAGCCCGAAGTTCCCCCTGGGCAGCTGAACGTCAGTGCCACTACCTGGGCTTTTGGACAAGAGGCGGGGTCGCGCCTGACTACGCGGCGTACCCGAGATGGTAGGAGACGCCGAGCAGGTCGAAGGCCCGTCGCTGGAAAGCGGTCGGCAGTGTGACCTTCTTGAAAGGGGGGATGGAGCGGTCGGTGGGCTCGATGGTGTTCACGCAGATGGTGCCCAGGTCCTTTAGGAGGGTCTCGAAGCTGTGTGCCGGCCAGCCGTCCTCGGTGCGCTTGCGGGCTATCTTCTTCAGGGCCTTGGGCGAGCGGACCGCCGGGGCGACCGGGCCGGGGCGGGCGGCCAGGGCGGCCTCCCTGTCGTCGTCTTTGAAAAGCAACGGGGCGAGGGCCTCTTTCATGTGCCAGGCGACGTAGTAGCTGAGCATGCGCAGGAACACGTGCGCCCTCACCCGGTCGGCCAAGCGGTGCCGGACAGGGCGGACGTCGAGCTCGGAATCGAAGCCCCTGAACGCCCGCTCGACGTCCTCCAGCTCTTTGTAGGAGAACACGACGCCGTCGCGGCCGAGGACCTCTTCTTCGAGGCTCGTGCGGAGCACGTAGATGCCGTCCAGGCGGGCCTCCTCGGCGATCTTTGCCTCGTTGCGGGAGAAGTGGAGCGAGGTGTCGGTGACCTCGGTAATGAAGTGCTTGGCCACCTTGTGGCGGTTCATGACCTTGCCGACCCGGAGGGCGATCTTGTCCTTGCCCCGCAGCGGCCTCTTCTCGCGCTCGGTGGCCGCCGCGATGGGAGCCAGGTCGGCCTCGGTCGCCCTCAACAGCTCCTCGCGCTTCAGGGCACGTTTTTCGGCTAGTAGCGGGCCCTTGCAGGCGACGAGGCGCTCGCCCGGGTAGTCGGGGTGGGTGACCTCGAACAGGCCCGCCTCGTCG
>JAJZYO010000439.1 GCA_021798075.1 Actinomycetes bacterium | reverse complement strand
GCTCGACAAACCCTGTAAGTGCGGCGTAAAAGGCCGAGAACTCCCCGGCCTCGCTTTCCCGTGGGCTTTCCCTTGCAACAAGTGCGGCCAGCCCAGCGCGCGCTGAGAGCCGCCAGATCTTCTCTTTGTGGCCCAACTCTTGTTCGAGGGCGCCTTCGATGAAGTTCGTGACCTCCGCGAGCTCACCCGGTCCCAGGTGGTCTGTCCTGTTGAGCACGAAAAACGTCGGTCCTTGGCGCGCCGAAAGCGTTTTTACGAGTTGACGTTCCTGCTTGGAGAGGGGGGCGTCGGCCGAGAAAACAACCACGGCGCCGTCGGCTTCGAGCAAGGCGCGCTGCGCGGCTTCGTCGTGGCCAAAGACCGAGCTGGTGCCGGGAGTGTCCACCAGCACCACCCCCGGGCGCAACAGCTCGGCGGCCACCCTCACCTCTGCGCGAGCCACCTGACGCTCGTTGCTCGGGTTTTTCGCCTCTGTAACATAGTCCGCAAGCCTGTCAGCCGGTAGCTCCTCGTGGTGGCCGTCCAAGAACACGATGGTCGACCCAGGTGCCCCATAGCTCACCTCTGTGGCTACCGCGGTGAGCGGGAGGACGCCCGTCGGGAGCAGCTCCGTGCCGAGCAGGGCGTTTACCAACGTTGACTTGCCGCGCTTGAACTCCCCAAGTACGGCTATGTAAAAGTGCCCCGCCCGGAGGCGCTCACCCAGCCGTCCTGCCCGCTCAGACAGTTCCGGCCTGCTCTTGGCCGCGATTGCCAGCCGGCCAGCCGCATCTGCAAGCTCTTCGAGCTCGGTACTCATCGGCTCCTACCTCCCGGCCTTGCCAACTACTTACCAGTAGGAGCCATCGTCCTCGGTCAAAAGGCCAAGGCAGTTGGCGAGCTCCATCGCCTGGGAGCAGTCTAGCGAGAGCGGGCTGGCAACCAGGACGAAGCGCCCGCCGGCACCACGGTGTCGCGCCCTATTGGGCGCTCGGCGCTACCCGTCCCGGCCTTGGGCACCATCGGGTGGGGCCGTTGGGCATTACCCCGCGGCGCGCCGGCGGCGGAGGCGCCATATGTAGCGGCCAACCAGGTAGAGCGCGGCCACCAGGAGCAGCGCGAAGCTGAGTGGCCCGGCGACGCGGACGACGGCCTCGAAACCGGCGACGAAGCCCCCCACTGCCGCCCGCCAGGCCGCGAGCAGGCTGCCGACGCGCCTGGGTGGGGGAGGGGGCAGCGCTCTTTGGGTGAGCGTGACGGCGAGGGTGGCGTAGGTCGTTTCCGAGCTCAACTGTTTGAGCTCCCCCTGGAGCTGCTGGAGCTGGCTCTGCACGTCGTCGAGCTGCGCCTGCACGGCGAGGACCGAGCCGACCGTTTTCGCCTTCGCCATGATGGTGAGGTACTGCTGGCGCGTGTCCTCGGCAGCTGTGATCTGGGCCTGGAGGTCCACGTACTGGCCAGTAACGTCTTCTGCCTGGGTGGACAGCGTCGCCACCTTGCCGAGGCCACGGGCGTCGCTCACCGCCGTGGCGAAGCCGCCCACCGGCACCTGCAGGGTGACGGTCCCCTGGGCAGGGCTGCCACTGCCCGAGGAGGCCGACTGTGTATCAGTGCTGGCCACGAAACCACCGAGGCCCTGGGCAAGGGCCATGAGACGCCCGATGTCGGCCTGGATTTGTGCCGCCCGCACCTCCACCGTGAGCGCCCCAGTCTCCTCGATGCGCTCTCCGCCCGCGCTCGCCGGCCCTGTGCCGGCCGGGGAGCGCCTGGTTTGGGCCTGTGCCCCATTGGCAAGCGCGGCCTCCGCCGGGGCGCCACGCGCCGGGGCGGCGAGTGCGGGAGGGCCGGCGCCGGCGCTGGCGCCGGCGTGAAGGGCGGCCCCGAAGGACCCGAGAGAGGCTCGTCTCGCAACCCCGTAGGTTCCCCCAGGTCTCGCCGGCCTCGCATGAGGAGTGCCCCTGTTGGCGGCGTAGGAGAGCGAGCCCGCGAAGCCTGCGGCGCCGACCGTCACTACCAGTAGGACAGCCGCGGCGACCAAGACCTGGCGCGCCGCCCTCCGAGGCGGGGGACTTCCAGCTGATGGCCCGGGCGGTGGTCCTGTGAAGGTTACTTGTAGGTTGCCCGCGCTCTTGGCCATGGACGGTATGTGGCAGCACCAGGGGCCATTTCAACCGTAGCGCTTTGGGGCCTTGCTACTTTCGGTGAGCGCTATGGCCGAACGACCGATTGTCACACGTAGGTGCGAACAGGTGGACGACTACCACGGCGAGCTCGTCGCCGACCCGTACCGCTGGCTAGAAGATCCAGATAGCGCCGAGACGAAGAGCTGGGTCGAAGCCCAATCCGATGCGGCCGAGGCTTTCCTGGCCAGCGCTGGCGCGAGAGAAGAGATCCGCAGCCGCCTAAGGGAGATCTGGGACTACCCGCGCTGGTCACCGCCGTTCGAAAAGAACGGCCAGTGGTTCCAGAGCCGGAACTCGGGGCTCCAAGACCAGCCCGTCGTGTACCAGATGGGCTCGGCGGGGGAAGCGGGCGAGGTGCTCCTAGACCCGAACACTCTTGGGCCCGGCGGGACCGTGTCAGTGCCGGCGTTCGTGCCAGACGATAGCGGCTCCCTCGTCGCCTACGCCACCAACGCGGACGGCTCGGACTGGACGACCTGGCGAGTGAAGGAGGTCGCCACCGGGCGCGACCGTCCCGACGAGGTCCATTGGTCCAAGTACGGCGTGGCGGCATGGGACGCGACGGGCTCCGGTTTTTACTACTGTTCGGCCGACCGGCCTCCGGCGGGGGAGGAGCTGCGAGCGCCTGTAGGGGTGGTGCGGATAGCGTTCCATGCGCTCGGCACGCCCCAGAGCTCCGACGAGGTCGTCTTCGAGCGCCCCGATGAGCCCGAGTGGCTCCCGCACCCCAAAGTGACCGATGACGGGCGTTTCCTGGTCATAACTACCACGCGCGGAACCGACCCCTACAGCCGCGTCGAGGTGCTTGACCTCTCCCGGCCCGGTCCTTGCCGGGTCGTCCTCGTAGCGGGCTTTACGTGCCGCGCGGAAGTGGTGGCCAAC
>JAJZYO010000438.1 GCA_021798075.1 Actinomycetes bacterium | reverse complement strand
GGCGGGGTAGTCCTCAGGTGAGTCGAAAACTAGCGCCCGGCCTCGGTGTTTCATGAGCTCTGGCGAGGCGGCCGACTGCTTGATGACGGCGCCACCGGGACAGAGGTTGCCCCGCAGCACCGCTGTGCCCGTACCGGCTGGCAGGAACGGTTCTTCGAAGCTGCGTATGACCTCTCGGTCCCAGCAAGGCGCCCCCGCTACGTTTTCCCCGATCGTCTTACCGGTCACGGTCATTTGCGAGGCGTCGAGCAGACCTGCCTCGCCCAGTTCGGCGAGCACCGCCGGGAGCCCGCCCGCGTAGCAAAAGTCCTCCATCAGGTGCTTGCCTGAGGGCATGAGGTCGACGAGCGTCGGCACGGGGCGGGCGAGGCGGTCGAAGTCGTCGAGGGAGAGCTCCACCCCGAGCCTCCCCGCTATGGCCAAGAGGTGGACGATCGCATTTGTCGAACCGCCGATTGCCGCGTTGGCCCTGACGGCGTTTTCGAACGCGCCGCGCCGCATCACGTGGCTCGGCCTGAGGCCCTCCTCGACCAGGCCGACCGCACGGAAACCAGCTTCCTGTGCCACCTCGTAACGGCGGGCGTCGACAGCCGGCCACGTGGCCGAGCCGGGCAGCTGCATGCCGAGTGCCTCGGCCATACAGGCCATAGTCGAGGCCGTGCCCATCGTCATGCAGTGCCCATTGGAGCGCGCCATGCACCCCTCGGCCACATAGATCTGCTCCTGGGTCATCCGCCCGGCCTTCAGCTCTGCTTCGAAGCGCCAGACATCAGTGCCAGATCCAACGTCACGGCCCTGGTACTTACCGTTTAGCATCGGGCCACCGGTCACCATGACCGCCGGCAAGTCAACGCTCGCGGCGGCCATCAGCAGGCCTGGAGTCGTCTTGTCGCACCCAGACAGCAGCACCACTCCGTCTAGAGGGTTGGCCCGGATCACCTCCTCGGCTTCCATGGCAAGGAGGTTGCGGTAGAGCATGGCGGTCGGGCGGATCTGGGTCTCCCCGAGGGCGAGGGCCGGGAACTCGAGGGGGAACCCGCCGGCCTGCCACACCCCGCGCTTTACCGCCTCAGCCACGTGGTGGAGGTGAGCGTTGCACGGGGCGAGCTCTGACCAGGTAGTAGCTATCCCGATTACCGGTCGGCCGTCGAAGACCTTAGGCCCAAAGCCCTCGTTTCGGAGCCAGGAGCGATATATCATCCCCGCCCTGCCCTCGGCGCCGAACCAGGCCTGGCTCCGGCGCCCCGCTTTCGTCTCTTCAGATGTCATGGGAGCACCAGCTTGCCATCTACCCGGCGGACGACGGCGTTGTCCCTACCTGGGTCGTCCCGGAGCTCGGGAGGCAGCATCGCCTGGGGGAAGTTCTGGTAGCAGACCGGCCTTAGCCAGCGACGGACGGCGGCCGCGCCGACCGAGGTGTGGAGCGGGTCGGTAGTCGCGGGGTAGGGGCCGCCATGGTGCATGGCCCATGCCACGGCGACGCCGGTCGGGTAGCCGTCCCAGACAAGCCGGCCGGCTTTGGCGCTCGTGATCTCGACCACGCTTCGCGAAATGGCCTCGTCGTCGGGGAGCTCGGCGTGAAGGGTGGCCGTCAGGGCAGGCCGGAGCGACTCGAGCAGTTGAGAAAGATGGGCGGAACCTTGGTAGCGCACGACCACCAGCACCGGCCCGAAGCACTCCTCGGCGAGCGGGCCGTCCAGGGAAGCGCCGGTTGCTTCGAGCAACAGCGGGGCCCCCCACCAGCCAGAGCCGTCACCCTGGGCGCCGCCGCCGGCCAGCACGCGGACGCCGGGTTGGCTGCGCAGTCCTTCCGAGCCGGTGCCATAGGCGTCTGCGATCCGTTCGCTCAGCATTCGCCCAGCCTGCAGTGGCCGTACGGCCTCGGCGAGGGCGTCGCTCAGCCTCTCGCCCACTTCGCCCGCAGGCAGCAGCAAGAGGCCTGGCTTGGTGCAAAACTGACCCACGCCCAGGCTGAACGAGCCCGCCATCCCCGAAGCGATCTCCTCCGCCCGCCTGGCGGCTGCCCCGGGCGCCACGACAACAGCGTTGAGCGCACCCAGCTCGCCGTAAAAGGGGATAGGCGATGGCCGGCGGCTCGCCAGCTCGAAGAGGTGGCGGCCACCCGAGAGTGACCCCGTGAAGCCGACCGCCTTCACCGCGGCGTGCCCGACCAGCTGGATGCCAGCCGTGTCGCCGAAAACGAGCGAGATCACCGGTAGGTCGACCCCTGCCGCGCTGGCGCCCTCCATCAGGGCCTCCGCGCACAGCACCGCGGTCGCCGGGTGGGCGGGGTGCACCTTCGCGAGGACCGGGCAGCCCGCCGCAAGCGCCGAGGCGGTGTCGCCTCCTGGCACCGAGAACGCGAGCGGGAAGTTGCTCGCCCCGAACACCGCCACCGGCCCGAGCGGGCGAAGCACCCGGCGGAGGTCTGGGCGTGGCCCCATCGCAGTGCCGCCGGCGTGGTCGATCGTGGCCTCCAGGTAGGCGCCATCGGTGATCACCTCGCCCATGAAACGCAACTGGAAACAGGTCCGGGTGAGCTCACCGCCCAGCCGGGCCTCTCCGAGGGCCGTCTCCCGGTCGGCTGTCTCGACGATCTCGGTGCGGCGCGCCTCCAAAGTAGCCGCCATCGCCGAGAGCATCTTCGCCCGGCCGCCCCGGCCGAGCGCCTCCATTTCCGGTGCGACCTCACCGGCACGGCGGCAGAGCGCTCCGACCTCGTCTTCAGAAGTTTCCTCTGCCACCTCCGCGACGACGGCACCCGTGCGCGCGTCCAGGCTGGTGATCACGGCTCCGGCCTCCCTTTCAGACCGAGGGTCGCCCGAAGCTCAGGCGGGGCAGCGGCTTCGACGGCTGCCACGCCTCGGACGACCCTATTGCGCAGTGTGCCGACGCCGGCCACACTCACCGAGACCACGTCGCCTGCGGCGAGGCCGAAGGGCGCCTCGGGTACGAGGCAGGTGCCGGTCGAGAGGACCGCGCCCTCGGGGAAACGGTCAGCGCGGAAAAGGTACTCGGCGAGTTCTTCAAAGCGGCGGTGCAGCTTG
>JAJZYO010000437.1 GCA_021798075.1 Actinomycetes bacterium | reverse complement strand
CGCAGCAGGTGCGTGGGGGCGGTGGGCTCGAGGTCCAGGTCGCCCCCGAGAGGCCTTAGTGGCAAGCGAGGGCGAGCCGGCACCATGATGCGCCGCACCCGCCTCGCCAGAGGTGAAGAGGTCAAGGTTTAGTTCGACGTTTCGGACGATTAGGAGGAAGCAGGGTTGGCCTTAGCTGGAAAGTTGTCTCTGGAAGGGTGCAACATCGTAGTTACGGGCGGGGCGAGAGGTATCGGCCTCGACATCGCCCGGAGCGCCCGGGAAGCTGGAGCGCACGTGGTGATCGCCGACATCGACGCTTCTCTCGGCGAGTCGGCGGCCAAGGAGATCGGGGGCAGCACCATAGCGCTCGACGTTACAGACCCGGCCTCGGTCCGGGACGTGGTGACGAGGCTCGCCCGTGAGCACGGACGGCTCCACGGCTGGGTGAACAACGCCGGCATCGTGCGCAACGCTCCGGCCGAAGACACGCCCGACGAAGACTGGCGCTCGGTCATGGCCGTCAACCTCGACGGGACCTTCTGGTGCTGCCGAGAGGCGGGCCGGCACATGCTGGCTCAGGGCGGCGGCGTCATCGTCAACATCGCGTCCATGTCGGGCCTCGTCTCCAACCGGCCGCAATGCCAAGCGGCCTACAACACCTCCAAGGCCGGGGTCATAATGCTCACCAAGTCGCTCGCCGGCGAGTGGGCGGGGCGAGGCATAAGGGTCAACTCCGTTTCCCCTGGCTATACGGCAACGCCGCTCCTGGAGCAGGTAAGGGCGCAGAAACCAGATTGGGCTGCCGTGTGGCAGAGCGAGACGCCGATGGCCCGGCCGGCGGAGCCTTCAGAGATCGCGGCCGTGGTCGTGTTCCTCCTATCGGACGCGAGCAGCTACATGACCGGGAGCAACGTCGTAGTCGACGGCGGTTACACGGTCTGGTGATTGGCGCCGAGAGTTACCCAATTTAGGAGCAAGAAATGACTGACAAGTTCCGCTTGGACGGGGCGGTCGCGCTCGTGACTGGTGGCCGGAGGGGATTGGGCCATGCCTTCGCGCGGGCCCTCGCGTCGGCCGGCGCCCGGGTCGCCATCAGTTCGCGAAGCAACGAGGCCGGCTCGGAGGCGGTCGAAGCCATGCGCGCCGACGGCTTGGAGGCCGCGGTCGTCACCGGAGACGTCACTTCCTATACCGAGGTCGAGGCGATGGCCGCGCAAGTCGAGCGGCTTTACGGGCCGGTTGACGTCCTCGTCAACAATGCAGGCATCGTAGACCACCGGTCGTCACTGGAGGTGACCCCAGAGTCCTGGCACTCGGTGCTGTCGGTAAACCTGGACGGCCTCTGGTACTGCAGCCAGGTCGTCGGGCGATCGATGGTGGCCCGCCGCAAGGGGGTCATAGTAAACATCGGCTCGATCTCGGGGATAATCGTCAACAGGCCGCAGTGGCAGCCTTCGTACAACGCCTCGAAGGCAGCGGTGCACCAGCTGACACGCTCGCTGGCCGCCGAGTGGGCCCCCTACAACGTGAGGGTCAATGCCCTCGCCCTCGGCTACGTGCGGACCGAGATGTCCCCCGACCCAACCGACCCCGAAGAAGTCCAGCGCTGGGTGGAGGACGTGCCGATGAAGAGGATGGCAACGCCTGACGAGGTGGCCCCCACTGTCGTCTTCCTTGCGAGCGAAGCTTCCAGCTTTATGACCGGCAGCGTCATAGTCCTAGACGGGGGCTACACCGTCTACTGACCTCGCGCACGTCAGTATGGGGCGGGAGCCCTGGCCGCCACGGCGCTGAGTGATCACATGGCGCGCCGGCGGGCATCAGCGGCCCTCCGCTCAGCCGCACTTTGTCAGCGCCTTGATACGGCCGGCTGGCAGGCAGCCCCGTACGGCCGCAGCACATCTCGCACGGCCTCGAGGACGAGCGCCCTGGGCGTGGCCGGTAGCGCCCCACCCACGACTCGCTTATAGAGCTTGGGAAGGTACTGGCTCACCAACATCTCGGGCACCCCCTCGGGGCCGAACTGTGCGAAAAGTGACGCCACGGCCTGGCGCAGCGGAGGGGAGGCCCAGTAATAGCGGGCCCGGTCACTGTAGCTGAAATGGCGCAGCAAATGCTGGCGGGCCGGGTCGCCCGGGTAATAGCCCGACCAATGCTCCGGGTGGGCGAGCATTTCTTCTTCCACCACGGCAGCTAAAGAGCGCTCGCTCCACCCCGGCACGGTCCAGCAGGCGATGGCGTCGAGGCCATAGAGGGCCTCCCGGAGGGCAAAGGTGAGAGCCGGGCCGACCTTCAAGACCGCGAACCCGTCACCGACCAGGCGTGCGAGGCTCGCGCTGGGCTGGTAGTCGGTCGAGTGCGCCTCGAAGACGAGCCCGGGCATCTCGGCCAGAGCGGCCGTGAGCTCTTTGGCCCGCTCGGGCCGGTAGGTGAAGACCCTCTGGTTGTCGAACTCGACGCCGGGGTGGGCGACCACGGCAATGACGCGTTCGAAGGCTGCCGCCACTCCAACCCGGGCGAAGGCACTCCTGTGCGCCTCGAACGTCGCCAGGACGGCTTCTCGGCCCGTCACATGGACATCGTCGGCCTCACCGAGGATACCTCCGGGGACCGGCACCTCCGTGCCGATGACATAACGGGGGGACGTGCCTGCCGCCCCTGCCGCCTTCTCTGCCACCACTGCGAGGCGAGCCGCCCGCTCGGCCGTCGTCTCGTCACCAAGATGGGCGGGCTCGCCTTCACAGCCCATACTCGTGTCTAGGTGGATCTTCTCGTAGCCTGCCGAAACGTAGGCGGCCACCATCTGCTCCGCCTCCGCCATCGCACGCTCGGCCGGCTGCCGTTTCCATGGGTTGGGCCCGAGGTGGTCGCCCCCGAGCATCACCCGCTCGCGGGGGAAACCGAGCCGGTCGGCGATCGAGTAGACCTGGTCACGGAAGTTGGCCGGCGTAAGCCCCGTGTAGCCGCCCTGATGGTTGACCTGGTTGCAGGTCGCCTCGATGAGCACCGCCGTGCTGTCCGCGACCGCCTGAAGGATGGCTGACTCCAGGACCACCTCGTGCGCCGAACAAAC
>JAJZYO010000436.1 GCA_021798075.1 Actinomycetes bacterium | reverse complement strand
AGCGATCTTCTCCAAGGGCCCCAAGACAAAGTCCTGGGCCGCGTTGATCGGCACACGGACACCCCCCAGCTTCTCCCAGGAGATCCCGATGCGCTGGGTGCTGCCGCTCGCGTTGTTGTAGGGCGGGCCGTACGTGGCGGTCTCGCTCGTCCCTGCCAGCTCACTCGTGGCGGTAGCCATGAAGTCCGCGGGCGCCAGCCTGGCCCAAGTCCCGATCGATATGGAGGGCGCGTCGGGCGACGACAGCACGGCGGCGAGCACTACGACCAAGGCGGTTGCGACCGCCGTCGCAGTTACAGCCTCCTTGGCGATGTCGTAGACGCGCGTGGGGCCCGTCCAGTCGGCGGCGTCGGCGGCTCGGGCCGCCCGGCGGGCTTCCCGCCCGCGGGGCCGTTTTTGGGGGAGGGGGTGGGAAACGCCCCTGATGCGCACCAGCAGCACATGAGCGCCGACGATCGCGACGAGCACGATCGGGAGGAGGACGATGTGCCAGAGCAGCATCTGGCCGAAGTTCATGAGGTTGAAGAAGCCGCCGAGACCTGTCGCGTTGATGGCGTCCTTGCCATTGGTCGATATCCACTGCGAGTCGAAGTTCTGCTGGGAGAGGTACCCGGTGAAGCACTCGACGATCGACGCCATGAAGGCGAGACCGCCCGTCAACCACGTGAGCGCCCGCCGGCCCCTCCACGCCGCCATCCAGAACTTGCCCCACAGGTGGATGACCATGAACGCCATGAACATCTCGACCGACCAGAGGTGCAGGCTGTTGAAGAAGTGCCCTACCGGGTTGGTGTGCCACCAGTCGGGGCCCCCGAGGGCGATCAAGAAGCCCGAGACGATGGCAAGGCCGAACGCGGCGAGCGTCGCCACGCCGAAGACGTAGATCCACGACGCCACGTAGGCGGGCTGGCGGTCGGGGAGGAGCTTGCCGGGCGGGAGGAGACGAAGCCCGGCGCGCCGGATGGCGCCGGTCCAGGTACGGTCCCCGTCCAGGGAGGCGGCGGCCCCCCCGCCTGGCACCAGTACATGGGCAGGCGGGTCGTGCTCGTCCTCGGCGGCCCTTTCGCGCCTGTGGGCGGTCCTGCCAGGTGTCCCGGCCCCGTCGCCGTGGGCTGCATGGCCGTTGCCTCGGTCGTGGCCGTCTGGGAAACGCACGAGCATGGCCGCGCCGAAGATGACGACCATAACGGCGATCAGGACCAGGTTGGCGAGCGAGACGTTGAATATCGACCAGTGCAGGTAATGACCGGGGCCGTTCAGATCGACCGCTGCAGCGAGCGAGGTCGCCTGGTAGGGCGAGAAGCCCATGAGCCCTCCTTTCTCGGTAGCCCTTTGAGGTTTCTCGCAAGTCTTTGCCGCGAGGGCGGTCGCCCATTAGGGCCGAAGGTCCCTCGAGGGGTACTCCTAACGTCCCATGTCAGGTATACCGCACCTCAACCGGCACACGCCAGCATGTCCCGTCAGCGGCCGGTGGCATAAGCCTGGGCGTTGCGAGGGTCGGCGCCCGCCACGAGCAAGCCGCGCTCGTCGGTGCCGACGGCGGTGACCCGCCCGATCGACCACTCCGGGAGCTCTGTCACGCTGTGCCCACGCCTACGCAGGTCCTCGAGCACGTCGGGCCCGAGCGTCCTCTCCGCCGCAACGCTCCCGGGGTGGGCGTCGCGCGGGTAGAACGAGGACGGCACGTGGGTCGTGTGCCAGTTGGCCGCGTCGATCGACTCCTGCAGGCCGAGGCCGAGGTCGAAGTGATAGAGGAGGAACGGGAGCGTCCACTGGTCCTGCTGGTCCCCGCCCGGCGTCCCGAAGGCGAGCACCGGGGCACCATCGCGAAGGACGAGGCCGGGGCTGAGCGTGGTACGGGGCCGCTTCCCGGGGGCGAGCGAGTTGGGCAACCCTTCTTCCAGCCAAAACATCTGCGCCCGCGTGCCGAGGCAGAAGCCGAGCCCCGGGATGGCGGGCGACGACTGTAGCCAGCCGCCGCTCGGCGTGGCCGAGACCATGTTGCCCAAGCGGTCGACGACATCGACGTGGCACGTGTCGCCCGGGCGCGCAGGCCCCGCTGACCTCCCGGCCCCTGCAGGCTGTCCCCCGTGTGCCGGCGCCTCGGCCCGGTGATAGGCCGAAGCCTCGGCTGGTCCTGCATAGCTGGGGGCGCTCAGACGCTCGAGCAGAGCCGGGAGCCGCGGAGAGCACCCTCCCGGGCGGCCCGGTCGCAGCTCTAGGCTCGCCTCCTCGCCGACGAGGCGCTGGCGCCCGTCGCAGTAGTGGCCTGATAAGAGCTCTTCGAGCGGCACCTCGACAAAACGCGGGTCGCCGTACCATGCCTCCCTGTCGGCCAGGGCCAGTTTGGCGCACTCGGTCGTGAGGTGGACGAGCTCGGTTCTCCCGGGCGCGAGGTCGGCGATGTCGAAGCCTTCCAGCAGGCCGAGTTGCTGCAGCAGCACGGGTCCTTGGCCCCACGGGCCGGTCTTTGCCACTTCGATGTCCCGGTACCGGCGCCGTACCGGCTCCTCGAGAGAGGGTCGCCAGGAGGCGAGGTCGTCGCCGCGCAGGAAGCCTTCGTGCACCCCGAGCTCATCGTGCACCGGCGTACGGGCGAAGGCGTCGATAGCCTCGGCCACGAAGCCTTCGTACACGGCGCGCCTCGCCGCTTCGAGCTGGCCCTCACGCGTCCGGCCGCCGACCTCGGCTTCCCGGAGGATCCTCTCGTAAGTGCCGGCGAGGACCTCGTTGTTGCGCCGCTCACCTGGGCTCGGTGGTTGAGGCGAGCACCACAGCTCTGCCGTTGCCGGCCAACTTGTCGCCCAGTCGCGCCCCACCTCGGCCAGCACGCGTGACAGTACCGGCAGGACAGGGAAGCCGTGGCGGGCGTAGTGGACCGCCGGCGCCAGCACCTCACGGAGCGGCATGGTCCCGAAGCGCTCCAAGAGGAGGAGCCACGACCCGAGCGCCGCGGGCACGCAGGCCGCGAGCAGCCCCGTCCCGGGTACCAGCTCGAGGCCGAGGTCCAAAAAGCGCTCTGGCGTGGCCATCGCCGGTGCCGGGCCCTGGCCGTC
>JAJZYO010000435.1 GCA_021798075.1 Actinomycetes bacterium | reverse complement strand
CCATGCCGACAATGTCGCTCACCGGGCAGCCAAAGTGAGGCGTCGCGCAGACCCCCGGTACCGAGCCGAAGAAGCCCGCGTTCCCGAAGGAGAAGATGCCTCCGTCCTTCGCGACCAGCCAGTAACCATGCCCGTCAGGCGTGGAGGCCATGCCGACGATCGGTTGGCTGAGCGGCTTGCCGCCCATCGATCCGTAGAACGGGGCGTGGAAGGAGAAGATGCCTCCGTCCGAGGCGACCTCCCAGTAGCCACCTGTGGCTGGGTCTTCAGCCATGCCCACTACCGGCTTGTTGAGCGGCTTGCCACCCATCGATCCGTAGAACGGGGCGTGGAAGGAGAAGATGCCTCCGTCCGAGGCGACCTCCCAGTAGCCACCTGTGGCTGGGTCTTCAGCCATGCCCACTACCGGCTTGTTCAGGCGGATGCCGCCCATCGAGCCGTAGAACGGGGCGTTGAAGGAGAAGATGCCACCGTCGGCCGCAACCTCGTGGTACCCGAGCACCGATGGAGGCGGCGGCGGCACGACGTAGGTGAAGCGGTCAGCCGAGCTTGTTGCGCTCGTGCCGGTCGGGGTCGTGACCGTGATGTCGACCGTGCCGGTACCTGCGGGTGACACAGCGCTCAGATCGGTCGAGGAGACGACACTGAAGCTCTTAGCAGGGGTGGTGCCGAAGTCGACGGCGGTCGCCCCGGTGAAGTTCGTGCCTGTGACGGTGACCGTAGTGCCACCCGATGTCGGCCCTGAGCTCGGGCTTATCGCCGTCACAGTCGGTGAGCTACCAACCGCGAGCACCGTGCCCGTGAGCTGCGAGAGGCTCGGGGAGCTGGTCGCAGTGACGGTGATCGTCACGCACGCGGGTGGGCCCGAGCTGAACGTCTGGTTGGAGACGTCCTCCCACGCACCTGCGCCACTGTTGGCGGAGGGGTTCCACCACGTGACCGCATCACCGCTGTTCAAGTTGCAATTCTTTATCGTGAGGGAGGTGAAGGTGTTGCCCGCCGACACCCTGATGTCGAAGTACTCCCCGTTGGCAGAGAAGGTGGGCGTACCGACGGGGTCAGAGCTGAACTGCGACACCGTTATCCCGCCGATCCCGGTCGCGGATGCGGTGGTGCCATCATTGGTAGCGCTGGCAGTGCCGCTCTGAGTAGTCGACGATCCGTTCGAAGAGCTGCTGGCTCCAGAAGGCGGTGGGGGAGGCGTAGAGCTCGGCGGCGCGGTTGTGGTAGGCGTCGGCGGTGGCGGGCTCGGCGGCGAGGTCGTCGTAGTGGTCGGCGAGCAGGTGGAGTAACCGTAGCCGTAGCCGCTGGCGGTGGTGCCAGGATAGGGGCTGGCCACGGAGCCGGTGTAGCCATAGCCACTGCCCGTGTAGCCCGGGCCGCAATTCGTGGTGTAGTTGGCTGGTGCGAGGAACGCACTGGCGAGGCCGGCACCAATAACGCACACGGCAATCGCGACCTGAAGGGGCCGCTCACGTACGAACTTCACCGCGGAACGTACCGCCGACATACCTTGCTCCTCTCCTCACAACCTGGCACTGGGCACTGCTACTGATCGAGCCCCCCGGCTCCACTAGCAAGTAGCGCATTCACTACCAAGCTCCTGAGACAGGAGCGCGGGGCTCACCTTTACATAGACCGCACGGCCAAGTCAAGGGCAAATACCTGCCGAATCGCACGTCGGTGGCGTCCGCGTATGCTGGCGCTCCTTGAGCTGGCTGCGTGCCCACCTAGCGTCCCACCCGACGATCGTGCTGTGGGCGACAGCGATCCTCGTCGCAGCGCTCGTCGTCGCTCCGCTAAGCGCACCCGGCTGGCTATTGCTGCTCGACTGGATCCCCGGGCCGCATATCCCCCTACTCCCCCCGGCCCTCTACGGCCTCCACGGCGGGCTGGCGCTCGGGCTCCCCACGGGCCTCACCATTGGCCTGCTCGCGCACTTGATCGGGCCGGCTCTCAACTGGCTCGTGCTAGCTGTGGTGTTCCCGGTCGCAATGCTGAGCGTCGCCCGCCTCGTCGGGCGCAGCCTGCCCGAGCGCCTGGGCGCAGCGCTTCTCTACGGGGTGAACCCATTCGTGCTGCAGCGGCTCTACGCCGGCCAGCCCGTCATCGTCCTCGCCTACGGGATCCTCCCCCTGGTCGTGCGCTCGCTCGTCAGCGCGCCAGATGCCACCGGGGTGCGGCGCTTCGCGCCGGTGGCGTGGATGGCGCTACTCATTGCGATCGCCCCGCAGTTCGCCTGGATCTCGGGCGTCGTGCTCGTCGCCGTGGTCGCCTGGCGGCGCTTTCTCGCGAGGGTGCTCGCCTGGGCGGCCGGCGTGCTCGGCATCCTCGGGGTGTCGTGCGTGTACCTGCTCGCCCCGACCCTCGGGCATGCCCCAGCAGTCGTGCTCCCGAAGGTGATGCTCTCGGACTTCGCGACTCTCGCGATCCCGGGGAAGGGCCTGTACCTCACGACGGCCGGGCTCTACGGGTTCTGGCGCCCTGGGGCCCTCGGCGCGCCCTACGTTACGGGCGGGTGGCCCTTCGTGCTGCTCGCGATCTTGCTCGTCGCGGCCGGCGGTGCCTACAGCTCACTCCGTGATCCAAGCCGCCGCCCGCTCGCAGTCGTGGTCCTCTCCTCGGGCGCAGCGGGCTACCTGCTCGCGCTCGGCGCCCAAGGCCCGACCGGGGCGCTCTTTCGCTTCGCTTACCTGCATGTCCCGTTGTTCGCGCTCATGCGCGAGGCGGAGATCTTCGCCGCTCTCGTCGCGCTCGCCTACGCCGTGTGCTTCGGCTGGGGGATCGGCTACCTGGTCGGCCTCGCCAGGGCCAGCCGCGGCAAGGTCGCCGCCGTGGCCCTCGCGTTCGTCCTTCCCCTCGGGTACACCCCGACGATCTTCTGGGGCCTCGATGGAACGGTCGCCCCGAGCCACATCCCGCGCTCGTGGGCGCTCGCCGACCGCATCATGGGGAGCGGGGTGGCGGGGGCGCCGGCGGCAGGCGGGCCGGCCGCAGGCGGGCCGGTGGGGGGCGGGCCGGGCAAGGTGCTCTTCCTCCCCTGGCACCAATACCTCG
>JAJZYO010000434.1 GCA_021798075.1 Actinomycetes bacterium | reverse complement strand
CCGACGCCCCGAGCAGCAGGCCGCTCCCGGAGTGGCCGAAGGGGTAGAGCCCGGCTCGGTGCACCGAGTACACAGGGAGCCCGCCGGCTAGTGACCTCACTACGCCCGTGACGATCATGACCCCGATGCAGGCGATGAAAAAGTAGGTCGGGAAGGCGAAGACCTTGCCCGCCTCGCGGATGCCGCGCAGGTTGCCGTAGGCCAGCAGGATCACGATGACCACACTGATGGGCGTCGAATAGGCGATGAGCCCGTGGAAGGCTGAGGTTAGGGCGTCGGTCCCGGCCGCCACCTGCACAGCGACGGTCACGGTGTAGTCGATCAAGAGGGCGACCGCCGCCACCTGGGCGACGGTCGAGCCGAAGTTGTCCCGGGCGACCACGTAGCTCCCCCCGGCCCTCGTGTAGACCATCACCACCTCGCGGTAGGACATGGTGACGAAAAACAGCACCACGAGCAGGGCAAAGGTGACGGGGAGCACCAGGGTGAAGGCAGCGAGGCCCACTGGGCGCACCAGTTCGACCAGCATCTCCTCGGTCCCGTAGGCCGAAGATGAGATCGCGTCGGGGGTGAGGACGCCCATCGCCATGAAGGTGCCGAGGCGCTCTGAAGAGAGCGCTTCGGTGACAAGCGGCTTCCCGAGCAGGACGTTCTTGACCCGGTAAAGGAACGGCTCGGGCAGATAGGGCGCGAGCGGCGCAGGGGGTGGCGACGCCTCGGCTGGGGTTGGGGGGATGCTCGTCGTGGGGTCGGCCATTACTTCGGGATTGGGCGGCACAGGCGGGTGCGGTCGCTGTCCACGATCGTTCACCCATGGCCGGCACCGTCCGGCCGAGCCAAAGCTAGCCTCGGTGATGGAGTTGTGCCAAGAGCCCGGACCGTGTTGCATGAGTCCTATGCGCGTGGTTGTCGTCGGCTGTGGACGGGTCGGCTCTGAGCTTGCACTCACGCTCTCTCGCGAGGGCAACGAGGTGGCCGTGATCGACAAGTCGGAGCAGGCACTCCGGCGCCTGGCCATGGACTGGGGGGGCAAGACCGTGGTCGGCTTCGGCTTCGACCGTGACTCGTTGGAGGAGGCCGGCATAGCGGGCGCCGACGCCCTGGCGGCCGTCACCAACGGCGACAACTCCAACATCCTGACGGCCCGCATCGCCAGGGAGACCTACGAGGTGCCCAACGTCGTCGCCCGCATCTACGATCCCCGTCGCGCCGTCATCTACCGACGCCTCGGGATACCCACCGTGGCCACCGTCACCTGGACTGTCGAGCAGGTCCTCCAGAGGCTCCTACCGGAACGGACCATAACGGAGTGGTCCGCCCCGCACGGGGAGGTGGTGATGGTGGAGCGCAACCTGCCGCCGAGCTGGGTCGGTTGCCAACTGGCCGAACTGGAGTACCCAGGGGTCGCGAGGGTTGCCGCTCTTTCCCGCGCCGGCAAGACCTCCGTGCCGAAGCCCGGCGTGCTCGGCCAGGATGGGGACGTGCTTTACATCTCGGTGGCAGTATCGGCTCTCGGGGATCTGGAGCAGCGCCTGGACAAGGGGCCGACCCGGTGAAGCTTGAGTCGGTCAAGTTGGCGTCTGCGGAGGTGGGCATGTGAAAGTAGTCATCGCCGGCGGTGGGAACGTCGGTACTTACCTGGCCCGCGACCTTACGAGCGCCGGCCACGACGTGCTCGTGATCGAGATAGACCCCGCTGTTGCCGAGCGGGGAGCCGGGCTCGGGCTCAAATGGATGGTCCGCGACGCCTGCGAGGTCTCCGCTCTCGACCTTGCGGGGCTCTCGGCCACCGACGTCGTGGTAGCGGCGACGGGCGACGACGAGGACAACCTCGTGGTGTCGCTCCTCGCCAAACAGGAGTTCGCCGTACCGAGAGTGATCGCACGGGTCAACCACCCCAAGAACCATTGGCTGTTCAACAAGACGTGGGGTGTCGACGTCGCGGTTTCGACCCCGCACCTGCTGGCTGCCCTCGCCGAAGAAGCGGTGTCGGTGGGTTCGCTTGTACGTCTGATGCAGCTCGAGTCCTCGGGTGCCCACCTGGTCGAGGTCACACTTGCACCGGGTTCCCCGGTTGTGGGGATCGAGCTGGCCCGGGTGGGCATGCCCCGCGAAGCGACGGTGGTGGCGGTCGTACGGCGAGCCCACGTGGTCGTGCCGCGCGGCGACACAGTGCTCGAGGTGGGCGACGAGGTGCTCGTACTCACGGCTCCAGAGTCGGAGGAGGAGGTGCGCGCCCTGCTCGTGTCGCCGGACGGCCACCCCGGCCCACACCCGGCCATGCCCTTCGCCGACGCCCCCGTCGCTGGGGCCGCCGGTTGGGCGGGACCCCCCCTGTCGTCGAGCTCGGGGAGCGGGGCGGTTCCCGGGGGCGGCCACGGCGGCTGAAGCGTGGCCCAGGAGGCAAAACGCAGACACGTAGCCCATTGGTGAAGCGGCCGGCAGTCGCGGGTGTTTTGGCTGCTCTCGCCCTCACTGCAGTGCTCACGGCAGTGCTCCTGCCGCTCCGCCCTCAGCTGAGCGGCGCACCCAGCGCCCTCGTACTCGTGGTCCCCGTGGTCGTCGGAGTGAGCATCGGCGGTTTCGGGGTCGGCTTGCTTGCCGCGGGGGCGTGCTTCTTGGTCTACGACTTCGCCTTCTTGCCCCCCTACTACACCTTGTACGTCAGGCGGGACGCTGATTGGGTCGCCCTGGGCGTCTACGCGGCGGTGGCCCTGATAGTGGCGCGAGTCGTGGCTGCGGCCCGCTCAGCGCGAGCTGAGTCGCAGCGGCGGGCGGCCGATGTGCGGCGCCTCTTCGATGTCTCGGAGCTGCTGGTCCGCGAACTGCCAGCCTCGCTGCTCCTCGAAAGCATTGTCTCTTCGGTCCGCTCGGCCTTCGACTTGGAGGGTGTCGCGTTGTTGCTCCCGGTTGACGGCCATCTGCAACCCGTCGCATCCGCCGGCGAGCCCTTGCCACCGGAAGAGGCCGCGCACCTCTCGGCCGGCGGGGCCGAGCCAGTCTCACTCCGGCCAGTCCCCCGCCGGCCAGCCTCACTCCGGCCATTCCCCCGCCGGCCATTCCCC
>JAJZYO010000433.1 GCA_021798075.1 Actinomycetes bacterium | reverse complement strand
CGGCCTTCCTTGGCCGGTAGAAGGTACGGGTACATGTGGAGGTCGCAGGGTGGTGGGCGGCAATGCAATTTCGCTCGCCGTCGGTGCGTTTGGCGCCGCGGCCGTTGTGGGTTGGTGGTTGTTGGGTGCGCCAGTTTGGCTCATCCCGTGGGCCGTCATGGTCACCTTTCTCGGGTTGGTGGACTTCGCCAAGGGGGTCATCCCTACTCCGGCCGCGCGGTCTGCGACGGTAATTACTGCCGTCCTTCTGCTCGCGGGCTGCGCGCAGACTGGGCACTGGGGCCAGATCTGGAGGGGGGCAGCCTGTGCGGCGGTGGCATGGGCAGTGTTCGCGGCTTGGGCGGTCATCTCGCCTAGGAGCCTTGGCTTTGGTGATGTTCGTATGGTTTGCCTGGTCGCCCTCGGGGCGGGTGCCGTCTCGCCGGCGGGCACGTTTGTGGCGGTGTCATGTTCGCTGATGGCGGGGGCGTCTTGGGGCAAGGCGCGACCGCGACTTGTCAGAGGTCGGTCGCCGGCAAAGCCTCCTTGGGGGGCGGCGTCATTGGCCGCTGAAGGGGTCAGTGCGCAAAAAGCCGTTGCCCTAGGGCCTTTGTTGGCACTGTCGGGGATCGCCGTCGCGGTGACGAATGCGTTCTGAACTGGGTTTCGGATCGGGTGCCGGGCCGGGCCCAGCGCTGGGGCCCTCGCCGGCCTCGCGAGCGCCTGAGGCTGCAGCGAGGGCTGACCTCGGTCCGGACGTGGCGCGCCGGCGACGCCCGAGACGTGTGACTGCCGGTGCCGCGGTGCCGGCCGCCCTGGGTGTACTCGCCGCGGGTTTCGCGTATGAGGCTCTGCAGAGCCGCGCCGCTACCACCGAAATTGTGGTGGCTCGCTCTGCGGTCTCGGAGGGGGTGACGGTTGATGCTGGTAACACGCGCCTCGTGAAGATCCGCTCCGCGGACCGCTCTCTTCTAAAGGACCTGGTGCCCCCCTCCGACCTCGAGGCGGGCTGGGTGGCCGCGGTACCGATACGCCCAGGCGAGCCGGTCACGGCGAGCGAGCTGGCGAGGCGCGCGAGTGGCCCGCAACTTGGGGAGATGAGCATCGCCGTTCCCGTTGACGAAGCGGTCGGCGGCCGCCTTGCCGCGGGCGACCGCGTCGATGTGATCGTGAGCGGCGCCGGCGGCTCGGCACGTTACGTGGCCCAGGGCCTCCGCGTACTAGCAGTTGCGCCAACGTCTGTGGGTGGTGCTCTAGTCGAGGCGAGCACCAGCTATTACGTCGTGGTGGCCGTGGGCAAGAAGACGGCGCTCCGCCTAGCTGCAGCTCTCGGCTCGCAGGCGGCCGGGGGGAGCGCAGCCGGTGGCCTCGAGCTGGTGCTTTCAAATGGCGAGGCGGTGACCGCGCGCACTTCATACGCGGCGCCCACTTCCCCTTCGGGGGCAGCTTCTTACTATGGCTCAGGGACATCGGTGCAAAAGGGGGCACCTTGAAGGCGTTGCGGATCGGGGTTGTTGCCACAACGGCACCTTGGAGCGCCGCCCTGCGCAGTTATGTGCGGGACCACAGCCGAGGTGCAACCGTAGAGGTCGTTATGGACCGGCCCGGGCTGGAGGCGGCTCTCCCGGATCTTGACGTGCTCGTGGTTGACGACATAATGCGGACTTTCTCCGTATACGACGTCTCGCGCGCGCAGAGCTTCGGGGTACACGTCATTGCGGTCGTGGACCAGGCGAATAGTGCGAGCCGCGAGCACGTGAACAGCCTTGGCGTCGACCAGGTGCTCGGCTCCAACCTCCCACCGGGCGAGTTGTTGGCAGCGGTAGTGGAGTCTGGTTCAGATGGACGTGACCTGAGTGCGCCCCGCAGGGCGCTTAGTGGCTTTGTGCGGGGCCCACGGGTAGACGGACAGAACTTCAGGCGCAAGGAGTCTGGCTGGGTGTGTGCATGGACCAAGGCGAGCGGCGGGGCTGGGCTGACCGAAGCCGTGATAGCAGCAGCGCTGACGCTGTCGAAGCGTTACAGGGTGTTGCTGGTCGAGGCAGAGGAGGTGGCCCCAGTACTGCTTTCTCGGCTGTCCCGGTCGCCGGAGGGCGGACTCCCATGGGCCTTGTCGCGCGCCGGCCAGGGCCTCGCCGCTTTGCCCGAAGGCCTGTCGCGCCTTCGCCCGGGCGCGCCGGCCGGCAGAGACTGCTTCGATGTGGTCTGCGCCGCGCCGAGCGCGGCCCACGAGGTAAATGCTGCTCAATTGGACAGGTTCCTGGCAGAGGCGTCCACGATCTATGAATATGTGCTCGTCGAGACTTCCTGGCTCTTGGGCGCATCCTCAGCACGTGAACGTTTTAGTGCGGCACGGGCGGTACTGCGCGGGGCGGCATGCATAGTGGTCATGGCAACGGCCGACCCCGAGGGGGCTGGACGCCTCGTGCAATGGAAAGTTGCCGCACTCGGTGCGGGCGTGGGGGCGCCGGCTTTCGCAGCGTTTGGCCGTAGCGGCGCGAGCAAGTACGAGAGGGAGCACCTGCGCTCGGTCGTTGAGGCGAACACGGGCAGGCACCCCTACGCTGGTTTTGCGTTCCTGCCACTTGACCCGCGCGTCGCCCGCGCCCGCTGGAACGGCGAAGTTGTCCTGAAAGGCCCGTTTGTCGAGTCCGTAGGCGCGCTGGCGGCGAGGACGGCCGCGGTCGCGGCGAGCTCTGGCAGCACGGAGCGCAGGGATTTTTCCAGGGTGAGGACGGCGTGACACCGACTGCCTTCGAGCAATTGCGGGGGAGGGTGCTAGGCCTGGTTGCGGCGCGCGATATTGACGTGGCCTCCGAGCCGGCCGTCACGAGGCGCCTTGTCGAATCCGAGACGGAGCGTTTCCAGCGGGAACTTATGAGGGGCACGTTGGAGGGGACGGCACCCTTCGTTGACCCAGCCGACGTCGTGCAACGGCTCATGACGGAATTAAGCGGCATAGGTGCCCAGCTCGACCAGCTTGTCGCCGACGCAGATGTAGAGGAAATCTATGGCTCCGATGGGGAAATAACCGCCAGGATGGTAGGCGGCGCCACCCGTTGCAGCGAGGTGCCAGCGCAGCCTGGAGCCGTG
>JAJZYO010000432.1 GCA_021798075.1 Actinomycetes bacterium | reverse complement strand
GCGCAGGTACCGCTATGCAAGGCTCTGCCCTTTTGGCTGTCGCACTTGAGCGCCTCGGTGTGCACTCCGCCCTGGCTACCCTTCCCGGCCTGTTGGAGATGGCACCGAAGTTTGTCCTTTGTAGCGACGTCATTGCCTGGGGCGACGATACGGCCGAAACCCTCCTGGAACTAGCTGCCCGCGGCGCTACCGTGCTTATTGACGGTACCAGCGGGCGTTTTGACCCGGACGCCCGGCTCCACGTGCCCTGGCCTGCAGGGTTAGCGGGACAAGTTGGGCTGTACGGTCGTGGCCTTCTGACACACCCTCACGGTATTGGCGAGGGCGAGGTGTTCCTGCATGGGCGTTACCTTGGACGTCTGGTCGGGGTACGCAGTGACGTGGCGATCGAAGATCCGACATGGTCGTGCGCCGGGGATCTCACGTTCCGGCACGAGTCACGGCCTCTTCTTTGGACCAGGGCATGGGGAGCCGGTTCGCTGGCCTACTGCCCCGGAGCACTCGCTCGCAGCACGGTTGAGCTGGTCGAAGCTGGTCCAGTGGTCGCTTACATCTTGTCACGGGCAACGACAAAGCTGCAGCGTACGATAAAGCCCCTCAGTCCCAACACCTTCACTCTGCGGGTGGAGGGTGACAACGGTAATGCCATTGGCGTTTTCAGCACGGACGCTCTGCAGCGGGACGGGGAGCCCTTTGTGGTCCAGGTGCCCGCGGGAGACTACGAGGAACTATGGACAGGTCAAACACACTACGTTGGCAAGGACGGCCTACTTGCCTTGCAAAACGCCGAAGGGATCGCTTTGTTGGTCTGCCACGATTCGGGCGAGCCTACCGGTGACTCCATGCGCTGACCATTCTGCTCGTGTTGCGCCGGCGGCTACCGCAGCAGGAGCCGGCAGGGGACCAGAGCCGTCCAGCCCCGTGGGTCTATCGGTATGGCCTCCTTGCCCAAGGACGAGCCGGCGCACCGCTCCGCCGCTCGGGCTATCCCCGCCGGCCAGGACGGGCCGCTTGAACGGGCGTTGGCGTCCCGGAAATCGGCCGCCCAGGTGGGGGCCAGGAGCGCCACGCAGACTGTCGCAGCGATGAAGTCGGGGCGCCCGCGTTTGGCGCCATGGCGGCCCCGATGGGCCGAGAAATGGCCAGGCGCGAGCGCTCGCCGGGGCGGCTCCCCGCCCACCGAGCCCCTGGGCGCGCGAGCTACACGCCGTGGCCGGCGCCGGCCCAGGCCGGCCACCCACCCCTCGGCTCCGACCACGACCACGCTTAGGAGCAAAAGGAGCGGTACGGCCTGGTAACGGCTGGCGGGCTGGACCTTGCCCGAGGCCATCAGCGGCGCCACGTCACGTAACCAGGTGGGGACCAGGAAGCAGGTAAGGGCGGTGAAAACGGCCGCGGCGGTGAAGGCGCGTGCGCGCGAAGACGGGCAAAGGCCGCCGGCGAGGACAACGGCCAAGAGCACCAGTGCCCCGAGCGCCGTCGCCAGGGCACGGTCGTGGGCGACCAAGGAGTCCGTTCCCCTGGCACCGGTGACGAGCCCGAGGCCTGTCCGGATGGCCAGGGACTGGCCCAGGCCCTTGGCGCTTCCCGGGCTGAACGCCGCTGCCACACCACGATTGCCTGCGTGGGTCATGATGGCGACGGCCTGAAACACGAGGCCGGCGAGGAGGCCCACAACCGGGGCTTGGGCCGTAAACCAAAAAGACGACGTGATGGACCGGGTGCCGGCGGGGCGAGCGGCGTGTACGAAAATGCCGCCCGAGCGGTATGGCGGTCCTAGTGCGGCAACTCGCAGCGCCGCCACCGGTAGGAGCAAAGCAGTGAGCGGTTCGGACGCGGCGCTCAGGGCGCACAGCAACGCCGCTCCCACCCGGCCCGAAAGCGTTCGAGGTCGCCACAGGAGCGCCCAGAAACAGGCGAAAAAGAGCCACCACGGGACATTGACGGCGTTGTCCAGAAGTTCGGCGCCGGCGACGGGAAGGAGCACCATGGACAACCCCAGCAAGGCGCGCAGCACCGGCGAGGCCACGTGCGCCCTCGTCATGTGGAAGACCAGGCCCGAGATGGCCGCGAGGCTGATCGCGCCAGCCAAGGCCATCACCCACGGTGCGTCCCCGGGCGGGAAAACGGTGGCGAGTTCGGCTATGAGGCGCGGGTAGAGCTGTACGTAACCGTCGTGGAGGGTCACCAGCGTGCGGGTGAAAGGCAGCGACAAGGCCTGGCTGTAGAAAACTCTCCCGTCTTCGGCCCACAGTGTCCGCCAAGCCGGCATGCCGCTCTGGCGCAGTAGGGCCAGCGCAGCCACGGCTGCGCAGCCGGCCAGATATCTCGCAACCACGGCGGCCCGATGGGGCTGACCTATGGGGGCAGGCGGGAAAAGCCAGTCCTCGAACTGAGCGGCAGCCCGGTGCCAGCGAGACTGGAAAGTGGCCTCTGTCGTGGCAGCACCTTCGAGCGCAGGGGTGGCGCCGGCCGCGGCTGGCGCCTCGGTGGCACCGCCGGCAACGGTTGGAGTGCTGGCGCCTCCGGCGGGCTCAGTGAGGGCGTCGGCGTCCGCGGCTGCGCCGGCGCCCGCGGCTGCGCCGGCGTCCGAAGCCTCGGGTGTCGTCTTCATTTCCCGGCACGCAGGCCGCACAGGGTAACCGGCGTCGCATACGTCCAGGTAAGGATCACGCCACTACCCGCTGCGTTGTCATTCAGCCAACCGGTCCCGCGGGCGGGCACGGCCAGCTCGACCGGTGCCGACACAATCCGTGCTTGGCCGGCGTGCACAGAGGTCCGAGGCGCCACCAGCATGGCGCCCACAAACCGGGCGGTCGTGGAGGGCCCGGACTCGACGAGGACCGCCGCCGATTTTTTGCCGGCGGGCACCTCGAGTTGCACGCGCGGGACCTGGGTGGCCGAGAGAGGAGAGAAAGCCACGCAACCACCGCTATGGCCAACCCTGACGCCGGAGGCCTGCACCAGTTCGAACCGGGCGCTCGAAAGTGGTGCATGCGAGAGCGTCATTTGCACGCCGTCCCAGACGCCGAGCGCGAGCACGGCCCGGGCGTCTGCCACTGTTGCCGCCCCGAGGTG
>JAJZYO010000431.1 GCA_021798075.1 Actinomycetes bacterium | reverse complement strand
GTTGGCCGAAGCGCCCTACTCTGGGGTCACCAAAGGCTCGTGCCTGCCGGGGAACCACTGGCCGTTGTGGGGGACCTCCCCGAGGTAGACCCGGGAACGGAGGATGCTCGCCACTGTCGAGTACCTGAGCCCCGTGCGGCCTTCGATGTCACGAAGGCCCATGCCCCCAGCCCTGAGCCGGAAAACCTCGCGGACCCGCTCAGCGTCCTGGTTGGGGACGAGCAGGCCGTCAACCAACGAGTAGCCGGTCTTCGGCCGGTTGATGTGCTTGCCCTCCCGCACGGCGCGCTCGTTGCCCATCTTCACGTTCTCGGCCAGCTGCTCGCGGAAGAACTGCGCAAAGGCGCCCAAGATGTTGTAGAACATCCGCCCCGCCGCCGAGGAGAGGTCGAGGTTCTCTTGCACCGAGTGGAGCGCCACCCCGTGCTCCCCGAAGGTGTCGGCCAAGAGGATCAGGTCCCCGAGGTTCCTCGACAGGCGGTCGAGGCGCCAGACGAGCACGTGCGCCACATGGCCGGCGCGCACCGCCTGAAGGAGCCGTTGGAGGCCCGGGCGCCCCATGTCCTTGCCAGAAAGGCCAGGGTCCTCTACGACGGTTACCTCGCCAAGGTCACGAAGCTGCGCATAGGAGCGGAGCTTGTCCGCCTGGCCCTCCATCGAGAAGCCTTCTTCGGCTTGCTCTTCGGTCGACACGCGGCAATAGGCCATAGTCAGCACCGAGGCCACCTCCCTTCGGCCCTTCATCTTTGCCTACCAGGCGGAGCGCTATGCGGACCAGCACCTCTGCCACCCGGTCGAAGTTAGGCGGATCGCTCATGCGAGCTGGTACTCCCTCACCCGCTCGGCCACGCGCTCGGAGAACTTCCGCCGGCTCATGACCTCGTAGCTCCGCAGCAGGGCCGGCATACGGGCGCAGGCCCCGTCCATGCCGGCGGCACCGATTAGGGCCGCGAAGCTCACCATGTAGCCGTTCAGCACCGGCATCAGCTTCCTGAGTTGCCCCCTGCGCCTGCCCTCGTACATCCGCTCGGCACCAGCCGCCCCTTCGCGCAGTGAAGCCCGCTGCACATCGAGCCACTCGGGCGCAAGCGGCCAGCGCGACCGGTTCTGGTGCGAGGTGGGGGAGCGGTAGGTGAGCCACCCCTCGGTCACAGACGCCCAGAGCGCACCTGCCGCGTCGAGGGCTTCCCGGGGCGTGCCCACCCCGAACTCGCGCAAGCCTTGCCGGCCGAACTCGAACTCGACCCGGTGGACGGGAAAGGCGCGGTCGTAGCGTTCGCCCCAGATATCGGGCCAGAAGTCGGTCCCCTTGGCGGCCACCTCGGCCGCCTTGTCGTAGATGCGGGCGCAGATGCTCCCCGTCGAGCGCCGGCCGAACTCGAAGCCCGTCAGCTCCTCGTCCACCTCGTGCAGGTCCCGCCGCTCGGCCCGGCAGACAAAGCGCCGGCGCTGGTCGCCGTCGAGGTCCCAGCCCTGCCAGTCGGCGTAGAGGTCGAGCCGGCTCACCCCGAAGCGCAGCGGCCCCACCGCCTGGCCGAGGATGCCCTCGAACCACTCGACCGCTCCCAGGGCGCCCGCACCGTGGAGGAACTCGGCCCTCGGCTGGACGCGAAGAGCCGGCAGGGAAAGGCTCGGCGTGATGCCCACGTGCCCGTGGCGGTGGCGCAGGCAGAAGCGGTACTTGCCCCAGCCGTGCGGCTCCAATGAGAACTCCGTGCCCCCGACGGCAAAGGGGACAGCGGCCCCGACGGCCTCAGCAGCGCTACGGCTCTCGCCGAGCCGCTCGAACAGCTCCTCGGGGACGGAGGCACGGCCCGACAGGTAGAGGGCATCGACACCCGAGGCCAGCTCGACCAGCCGCTTGGGCGCCGATGGCCTGGCCTCTACTCGCACACCTGCGAGTATAAATCACAACTGTGTTACTCGCAAGGCTACGAGTGTGGAGGCTGGCCGATCTTGGTGCCTGGGGCCGACCAGTACTCGGCGGGGTTGATCGTGACGCCGGGCATCTGGAACTCGTCTGGGTGCACACCGGTTATCTGGCGGAAGCGCGACACCTTCCGCCAGATCGTGGAGGGGTGCATGCCGAAGTGCTCCAGGCCCTCGAAGCCCCCGTAGAGGTGCCACATGACCCAGAACCCCACCATGTCTTCGATCATCTGGCGGGCGACGGGGGCCACCGCAGGCTTCACGAACGGCGCGATAGCGGGCGTGATGTTCTTGTTCACGAAGGCTGCGTACTGTTCCCAGGCACGCCTCGCGATCCCCTTGCCCTCGGGGCTCTCCATCGGGTCCGAGCGGAAGTCGGGGGACATACTCGCATACTAGCGAGTAGCGACACCCTTCGCTCATGGCAGCAGGGGAGGGGCAGCCACGAGCCCGGCAAGCGAACCGAAGACCGCCGTACCGCACTCAGCGCGACCACGACAGACGGCCGGGCCGGGTGCAGCCAAGGCCCCACGGCGGGACCAGAGCCCGCAGGGGCCTCCGAGGGCGGCCCCTGGACCCCGCCCCCGAGCGCCACGGCCTCAAAGACCCTCAGGAGCAGACGCCGCCGTCCTGGCGGCTGACGACCGGCCCACCCGCCGGCCTGCCGGCCGGGAAGTCGCCGAGGGAGGTGGGAGCGCGGAACGGGGACGAGCTGGGCCACGTGTCGACGCACCCCACGTAGGCGACGACCACGACCGTTCCAGGGCCTCAGCTCCCCGGACGTCCGACCCCCCCCCATGTACGGAACTCACTTCCGTACACCGGCGCATCGTGCGCCGGCTTGCGCCGACAGCCGCAGGGCTGGCCATTGCAGCCAGGCCTGGGGCTCCGCTTCGCTCGTGGGTCAAATCCTCTGGGGACCTCGAGACCACGGGGCCGGCAGCGAGCCCTACGAGCCGGGCAACCACACCACACCACCCGACCAGCGACGAGGCGCCAGGAGCACGCCACGTAGTTTGCGGGTGCTGTGTTACAGGGAGCGCACCCGCCCCACTTCGGCACCTATTGTCAAGCCCATGAGCAATGTCACTGAGGCTGACATGCGGGCGTACCTTGAAGCCTTCCACGACGCCTATCGAGAGACCGCCCTCG
>JAJZYO010000430.1 GCA_021798075.1 Actinomycetes bacterium | reverse complement strand
GCCGGGCCTTCCGTGTCGAGCTCCCCGACGGCCGCGCCTACTGGAGCGTGTTGGACGGCGAGTACGCCAAGGTGGCTGTCGCCGACCGCTACTTGTTCGACCTCCGCTTCGGGCGTGACCGCTCGGAGGCGACCACAAGGGTCTACGCCGGCGACCTGGCGCGCTTCCTCAGCTGGTGCACTAGCACCGGCCGAAGCCTCGAGCAGGGCGCCTTCGACCTGAGCCGCTTCGTGCTCGCGCTGCGCTCGAGCGCCACGCAGCGCCCCGGTGCCGGCAAGGGCCGCCCGCCCGGGCCGGCACGGGTCAACCACGTACTCGCCGTGGTGCGTGAGCTCTACAAGCATGCGGTCGGCACCGGGGAGCTCGACGCCTCGGTGCTCGCCGCCCTCTACGAGGTGGGCGACGACCGCTTCTTCCCAGCCGAGCTCCGCCCCGAGGGAGGCGGCCTCCGCTACCGGGCGCTCCCCCGTCACCGCCTGAAAACGCCCCGGCGGGCCCGGCCAGACGCCGCCTCGCAGGAGGAGTGGGAGGCCCTCTTGGAGGCCGCCTCCTCCTGGCGGGACCGTTTTCTCTTGGTGCTCTTGTGGTTCTGCGGGCTCCGCATAGGCGAGTGCCTCGGGCTCCGCCGGGAGGACCTCCACTTCACCGAGCGCTCGAGCTCCCTCGGCTGCTCTGTGCCCGGCCCCCACCTCCACGTCACCCGCAGGGAGGGGAACCCCAACGGCGCCTCGGCCAAGTCGAGGGACGGCCGCAGCGTCCCGGTCGGGGCGCTCGTTCTCGCTTATTACGACAGGTACCTGGAGGAGCGCCTCGCCTGCCCGGCGGCAGACGGCTGCGACTTTGTCTTCGTCAACTTGTCCCACGCCCCCCTCGGAGAGCCCATGACCGCTTCGGCCGTGCGCCAGTGGATGCGGAGGCTCTCTGGCCGGGCGGGGCTCGGGCGAGCCTTGCACCCGCACATGGTCCGGCACTCCACGGGCTCCCAGCTCGCCGACGCGGGGGCCGCGATCGATGTCGTGGCCGAGCTGTTGGGCCACCGGTCGATCATTTCCACCCAGGTTTATGTCCACCCGAGCCGGGCCCGCATGCGAAAAGCCGTGGAAGCGGTCGAAACCGTCGCCGTGAAGCGCCGGGCGGCGAGGAAGAAGGGACAACGATGAGGGCCGCCCGTGCCGAAGTTGCAGTTGTTCCCGAGCCCGCCTCCCCGGAGGCGAGGCTCCGCTCCCTGGTCGACTGGGACCTGCTCGCGCACCTGGGCTACGACGCAAGTGCCCAAGTGTTCGCACCCGACAGGGACGACCCGGTCTTCGGCTTCACGGTCTGCAGGGCGGCCGGCTGCGAGCAGGCGGCCACGAGGAGCCTCGGGCTGTGCTGGCGGTGCGGCCAGCACTGGGAACAGGCCGGGCCGGGGGTGGACTTCGCCAGTTTCTGCCACGACGCACCGGGCCCCACCCGTCGACGTCGGACCGCTGCCCTCTGCGTAGTGTGCCGCACCCCCGGCCATGAGCGACCGGTGCACACCCATGGCCTCTGCATTTCTTGCTACCAAACGATGGCCAAGCGCGGCCAGAGCCCCGAGGAGTACATCTCCGGGGACGACGAGTTCCCCCCTGCTGTCCCCCGGCCGAGCTTTGGCCATTGCTCGGTGACGGTGTGCACCCGCTTCGCCTGGCGAGCTGGCCCGGCACTCTGCCAGCAGCACCACGTGCACTGGCGCGCCGAGGGCCGGCCTACCGGCCTCGCCATGGAAGCCTTTTGCGCACGTCAGGGCTCGCTGGACCGGGGGGGCAGGGTGGTGCTCTCCGGCCTGCCCGAGCGGCTCCTGGTCGAGCTTCTCTACGGCCTGCAGCGCTGCGCGGACTTGGGCCACAAAGCCAGGGCGCCCGACGTGCAGACGGCGGTGAACATCGTCCGTGCACAGGGGGCCGGCTCGCTCCTGGAGCTGTCGGCCCGCGGTGCCAAGCAGGGCCGGCCGCGCCTTTTCCTCTCCTTTGCCCGAGACCAGGTCGCCCTCGCCTTGTCCGACCGGGAGAGCGAGGCGAAGAAGGACGACTGGGACATGCGCGTGTTCGGCAAGGCTGCCCGACGGCTGCGCTTCGGCTCGCTCACCCAGGCCTGGCTGCGCGAAACAGCCAAGGCTTGGGCGGCCGAGCGAGCGGGCACGGTCGAGACAGCGCGGCCGCTGCAGGACACGCTCCGGGCGGTGATCGCTTTCTCGGAGTCGTTGCGGCGCAACCGCCTCGACGGCGGTGCCGACCGCTCCCTCTTGCAACGCGCTGACCTCGTTAGCTTCGCGAACGACCTCGCGCACCTCGAAGCCAGGGGCGACCTCTCTCGCAGCACACGCCGCAGATGGGTGATCCAGCTCGACCGGTTCCTACGCGAAGCGAGGGCGCTCGGCCTCAGCCGCCCCGGTGGCCCTATGCACGGGCTTGGCGAGGACGTCGTAGTCCCGAGGAACGCCCGCGTCCAGAAGGGCTCACCGGAGCAGCCGGGGAAGGCCCTGCCCCAGGCCGTCATCGACCAGCTGCTCGACCCAGCAGCGCTCGCCTTGCTCGAAGAGGCCTTCGGCCCGGACCGCCGGGCGATGGTCGAGCTCCAGGCGAGCGTCGGGCGGCGTACCGGCGAGCTGTGCGCCCTCCGCCTCGAGTGCCTGGGCTACGAGGAGATGGTCGACGAGGCCGGGCAACTGCAACGCGCGCCGGTGCTCGTGCACGACATGCCCAAAGTGGGCGTCGTCGGCTACCGGCTGCCCATCGACGAGGAGACGGCCGCGGTGGTCCGCGCCCAGCAGGCGCGCGTCGTCGCCCGCTACCCCGGCACCGAACGTTCAGCCCTGGCGCTCTTCCCTGCCCCCCTCCTGAACCCCCGCGGCACGAAGGGTATGAACGTGGCCACCTTCGATCAGCACTTCAAGTCATGGCTGGCGGCGTTGCCGGAGCCGAGAGGGGAAGAGGGCGAGCCCTACGACCGACAGAGCATAACTTGCTGTAAGCATTCAGGTCACTGATCGCGCGGAGAGCGGGGATCCACCACTCAGGGCCCACCATCGGCTAGAACCGGGGGCGTGGCCGAGGGCTCGTTACGG
>JAJZYO010000429.1 GCA_021798075.1 Actinomycetes bacterium | reverse complement strand
AAAGACCGCCGCCTCGAAGTCTAGCTACGGCACCACGTCGAGCTACGGCACCAAGTCGGGCAGTTCCGGTGCCAAGTCGGGCAGTTCCGGCGGCTGGTGACAACACCGGGCCCGGAGGAAGGGGCCTGGTTTCTTGCCTCTTTGGCACCCACACCAGGCCCCTTTTGCCGTCACAAACCGCAAGCGATGGCCCGAAAGTAGGTCCTCGGAAATAGACGTGTAGTGGTCCGTGGGCCACTCCTTGCATTATTTTTGTCCGGGAGCAGTAGCCGACCGCCTGGCGACATGTCGCACGCGGCGGGCCTCGGCTTGGCGGAAGCAGTTCTGGCTCGCGTGGTAGCACGTGAGGACGGCGGCGTGGACGGGTGAGTCAATGCAGATCGTGCCGGCGCCTTGGGGCCCACCCATGCGGGTGCGGGCTCTTGTCCGGGGAGCCTCAGATCTCCGGTAGTAGGACGGAGCGGAGTGTTGAACTCCCTCACGGCGCGGCGACCTGGTAGATGATGGGCCGGCGGTCACCGAGGAGATGGACGGTCGGCCCAGTGTTCGCCTCGGCGATGAGCTCGCCGAGGCCACGTGCGACGCGAGGTGAGCCCGGGCGCTCGAGGCTGACGAGCGCCCCGGCGTCGTTTACCCGCAGGTGCTTGGTGCCTTCAAGCGAGGAGGTGCCGAGCGCGAAGCCCACTTGGGCCTTGCCCTTGCCCCGGCGCTTGGCGAGGCACGGTGGCGGGCGCCGACGCGGGTCTTGGTCTTGCCGGCACCCGACGGCGGCCCCGCCCAGCACCCCCGCCCAGCACCCCCGCCCAGCACCACCGCCCAGCACCACCGCCAGGTAGCGGTTGCCCCGCCCCCTCGAGTTGCGGCCCTTGGTCTTGCCGGCCGACTGTTCCACCTGGGGGCAGAACTTGGCCCACGACAAGAGGTGGGCTGGGGTGGCGAAGACGCTCATGTCCACCCCGACCTCGGCGGTCAGGTCCTGGGCGGTGGTGCGGCCGGGGCGGGCGACGGCGTAGAGCTGATCCTCAACAGATGTGCCGACTCCTGTACCTCGCTTACTCGGCGCGTTGCCCGCTCGCAAAGGAAAGTTACCTACTCGGACAACCATCGCTGCTCGCGGGGCGTCCCTCTCACGGAGACGCCCCCACATGATTTCGAGCCACCGGCCGCACCAGCCCCGTAAGGTACCGTAGAATCCGGCAAGTTGGTTCGGGAAGGAGGTCCCTATGGCCGGTCAGCTCCGACATCGCCCTCGCTCGCGGTGGCCGGACCTGAAGCTGCTTGTCGCGGGAGCTGCGATCGCCATGGTCGCAGCTTCGTGCTCGTCGGCGCCAGCAGCGAGCGGCGCGCGGACGGCACCGGCGACCGCCAGCCAGGGCGCCCAGCGCTTGCGCCTGTCGCCGCGACGGCTAACCGGGGTGGTGCGGGCGGTAGGGCCGAGTTACCTCACGGTCCGGGACAAGGGGTTGACCGTGACCCTGGAGCTCTCTCCGACGACGAGGTACCGGCAGGCTGGCCAGAGAGCGGGCAAGCAGGCCCTTGTCGACGGGGAGCGCGTGCGAATCTTTCTTGCCAAGGCGTCGATGCCGCCGAAGGCTCAGGCTGCAACTGTGGTGGTCCTACCGACGACGATAGCCGGGAAAGGTACCTGTTCACGGGCTGGGCGAGCGGAGCGCGCGAGCACCCACCACCGACCGCGCGCGACCTGCTAGTGCTGCCGCGCGCTAATGCCGCGCGTGTTCATGCGGCCACCTTGAGGGGCCGGCCTGAGTAGGTCCAAGCGAAGGGTTTTGCCGTTTCGTTGTAGTTTTTGATGAACCGCATCAGCTTGGAGACCAGGTCGTCGCGTGATGTGAAGTTGCCTCGTTTGAGGACCTTGCGGGTAATGACCGAAAAGAACAGCTCCACCATGTTCACCCAGCTGGCGTGCTTGGGCGTGTAGTGGGGCACGAAACGAGGGTGCTCGGACAGCCATTTTTTGGTCTCGTGGGAGGTGTGCGACGAGCCGTTGTCCATCACCAGGTGGATCTCCAGCGGGGCCGCTACGTTGGCTTCGATCTTGGCCAGGAAATCGATGAAGGTGACCGAGTTGTCCTTGGCGATGTCGGTCCCCATCACTTCACCAGAGTGCACGTCCATCGCCGCCAGCAGGCTGGCCGTGCCATGCCGGCGGTACTCGAACTCGTAGCGGCCTGGTCGGCCCGGGGCCGCCGGGGTGGTGCCCACCACCCGCTCTTTGGCCTGGACAGCGGTCTTTTCGTCAACGCTCAGCACGATCGCGTTCTCCGGTCTGCTCAAGTACAGGCCGCACACGTCTTGTACCCGGTCCCAGAACTCGGGGTCGTCACGGCGGTTGAGCCAGCCCTGGACCTTGTGGGGCTTGAGGTCTATGTCTTCGAGGATCCGCCACAGCTGCGAGCGCGACACCGCTATGCCCTGTCGGTGGCACTGCTCGGCCAGCTCGTCGTAGGTCCAGGTGGCCACCGGGTCGTCTGGGTCACGCTGGGTGCAGGCCAGGGCGGCCATCTTGACCCGGTCGTCATGGCCATAGGTAAGCGGCGGCCCGGGACGAGGGTCGTCGACCAGACCTTCGAGGCCTTTGGCCAAGAACCGCTGGCGCCACATGGCGACATGGGACTCGTGCATGCCGACCTCTTTGGAGATGCGGCGCGACGATATACCGTCAGCGGCCAAAAGGATGACCCTGGCCCGCTTGGCTTCGCGTTGCGGGCAGGTCCCCGCTCGTGACCTACGTCCCAGCTCGGCTCGGGTTTTGTCGTCAAGCGTGATCGGAGCGGCCTTGTATGCCATGGTTGGTCTCCCTTCCTCAAGAGACAAACTACACGCGTGGCATTCGAAGAACCGAGCACTAGCGCCCTCCGGCCCCTGCCTCGGGCGGCACTTGGCCACCCAGAGCGGCACTGCGGGTACGTCCAGTGCCAGCGCACCAGGTGAAATGAGAGTTCACGGGTAAGGTAAGACCCGGTGACTGGGGACCGCGTTGACAGGAGTGGCCCTCTGGATCCGGACGAGGGTCATGAGCCGGTCGAAGCGCCATCGGCTCCCAGTTCCCGTGACCCTCGCGGCATCAGTCTCCGATCGGAGCTAA
>JAJZYO010000428.1 GCA_021798075.1 Actinomycetes bacterium | reverse complement strand
CGGGCCAAGCTGGTTGGAGCTGGTTGGAGCTAGTTGGAGCCACGACAAGCTATAGGAGGCGACCGATGACGAAGAAGAGCGGTTACGAGGAGGTGGGAGCGGAGGCCGTGGCCGGCGGCGGCGGCGGCGTGGGAGCGCTCGGCCGCGAAGTCGAGCTCGACCGCTCCGAAGTGGAGCGCCTCGTAGAGGGACGCCACCCCGACCCCCACTCCGTGCTCGGCCGTCACGGCGGCAGGGTGAGGGCCTTCAGGCCTGGGGCGAGCGAGATGTACCTGCTCGTCACCGGCTCGGGGCCGGGCGCGCCCGGCCCCGAGCCGGGCGCGCCCGTGCTCCGCCGCACACCGATGCGCCAGGCCCACCCGGCCGGCCTCTGGGAAGCCCCCCTGGTCGCGAGTGCTGAGGGCTACCGGCTGGAGGCGGTCTACGGCAGGGCTGGGGCGCCCGGGTTCGTGTTCGACGACCCCTACCGGCACTGGCCCACGCTCGGCGAGCTCGACCTGTACCTGTTCAACGAGGGCCGTCACCGCCGGCTCTGGGAGGTGCTCGGCGCCCACCCTCGCGAGCACGAAGGCGTCATGGGGACGGCGTTCGCCGTCTGGGCGCCCAACGCCAAGGCCGTGAGGGTGGTCGGGGACTGGAACTTCTGGGACGGCCGCGTCCACCCGATGCGCACCATGGGCAGCTCCGGCGTCTGGGAGCTGTTCGTGCCGGGGGTCGAGGCAGGGGCGCGCTACAAATACGAGATCGTGGGCGCCGACGAGCGGCTCATGCTGAAAGCCGACCCGATGGCCTTCGCGACGGAAATGCCACCCGGCACGGCTTCCGTCGTCGCCAGCCCGCCGGCGCACGACTGGCAAGACGGCGTGTGGATGGACGAGCGGGCCAAGGCCGACGAGCTCGCGAAGCCCATGTCCATCTACGAGGTCCACCTCGGGTCGTGGCGTTGGGGCGGTGGCCAGGCCAGCGGTTCCCGGCCCCTCACGTACCTCGAGCTGGCCGAGCAATTGCCCGAGTACGTCGCTTCCATGGGGTTCACCCACGTCGAGTTCCTGCCGGTGGCCGAGCACCCCTTCGGGGGTAGCTGGGGCTACCAGGTGAGCGCCTACTACGCGCCGACCGCCCGCTTCGGGAGCCCCGACGACTTCCGGGTGCTCGTCGACGCCTTGCACCGCCGTGGCATCGGCGTGATCGTCGACTGGGTGCCGGCCCACTTCCCGAGAGACGAGTGGGCTCTCGCCCACTTCGACGGGACCGCCCTCTACGAGCACTCCGGGGCCATGGGTGCGCACCCCGATTGGGGCACCCTCGTGTTCAACGTCGGCCGCCACGAGGTCCGCAACTTCCTCACCGCCAACGCCCTTTTCTGGGCCGAGGAGTTCCACATCGACGGCCTCAGGGTGGACGCCGTGGCCTCGATGCTGTACCTCGACTACTCGCGCCAGGCGGGCGAGTGGGTGCCAAACAAGTTCGGGGGCAACGAGAACTTGGAGTCAGTGGATTTCTTGAAGGAGACCAACGAGCTCGTCTTCTCGCTTTGCCCCGGGGTCACGACCATCGCCGAGGAGTCGACCGCCTGGCCGGCGGTGTCGCGCCCCACCTACCTCGGCGGCCTCGGTTTCGGCTTCAAGTGGAACATGGGCTGGATGCACGACACGCTCCGCTACTTCGAGGTTGACTCACTGTTCCGCCGTTACCACCAAAACGACCTCACTTTTGGCCTCATCTACGCCTGGCACGAGAACTTCATCCTCCCCCTCTCCCACGACGAGGTCGTGCACGGCAAGCGGTCGCTCCTTGCCAAGATGCCCGGAGACCGTTGGCAGCAGCTCGCCAACCTGCGCGCTCTGTACGCCTGGATGTGGGCGCACCCCGGCAAGAAGCTGTTGTTCATGGGCGGCGAGCTCGGGGAAGAGCCCGAATGGTCGGCCGACCGGCCCCTCGACTGGTGGATCCTCGACGAATGGGCCGACCACGCCAAGCTGCAGCGGCTCGTGGCCGAGCTCAACCGGGTCTACCGGGCCGAGCCCGCCCTGTGGGAGGAGGATTTCAACCCATCCGGCTTCCGCTGGATCGACGCCAGCGACGCCGACCACAACGTGTTGTCCTTCTACCGCTCGAGGCGCGTTCCCGGGCACACCGCCGGCGGCTCGCGGCAGGCATCATCCGCGTGGACGGGCGAGAGCCCGGTGCGAAATCGCGCGGATGAGGGCCCGGCGCGAACGAGCCCTGACGGAGTCCCGCCGCGCCCTGACGGAGTCCCGCCGCCTGCCGACGTCGTGGCCTGCGTGGCCAACTTCTCGCCCGTGCCCCAGCTCGGCTACAGGGTGGGCCTCCCCCGCCCCGGCCGCTGGGCAGAGCTGGTCAACACCGACGCGACGGAGTGGGGGGGCAGCGGCCTCGGCAACATGGGCGTGGTCAATGCGACCGAGCAAGGCTGGCACGGTCAGCCCTGCTCAGCCGAGATGTTGCTGCCGCCTCTCGGCGTGCTGTGGCTGGCGCCGGCGCCCTGAGCTGGTCGGTTCCCGCTGGGGCACTGGGAGGCCGGGGAACTCGTCGCTGCCGGCAATCGGGGAACTCACGGTCGACGTCGCGCCCCGCACGTGCTCGGTCTCGCCAGGCCTCCCCACCGCCGCGGACCGTCCTCGCCACCCCTTGGCACCGCTCAGCACCTTGTTGCCTCTAGCCTTTTATTCGTGAGCACGAAGGGTGGGCGGACGCCCCGCGCTGGCGGTGGTAGCAACAGGGCTGGGTGGAGGCCTCGCGCAAGCGGTGGTGTGAGCACGGCGGCGACGCTCGTCCTGGTGGCAGCTGCGCTCGTGGTGGGTGCCTTCGTCGGGGTGGTCGCGACCGGGGGCTTTGCGGGGCCGAGCGCGGCGCCGGCCATCTCGACGACCGCGCCGGCAACCCCGCCCACCACGGCTCCTTCGACGTCGGCTCCTTCGACGTCGGCTCCTTCCACTACCGCTCCGACCACGGCTCCCTCCACCGAGGCTCCCTCCACTACGGCTGCCACAACCACTACAGCTCGGTCCACCACGACGACTCTCTCGACGACGACAACCACGTCCAAGGCCCACGCCGCGGCCCAGCTGGTCTCGCACGTGAGCGTCGTAC
>JAJZYO010000427.1 GCA_021798075.1 Actinomycetes bacterium | reverse complement strand
CGCCCGTAGCGGGCCGTGCCCGGTAACGCACGACGAGCTCAGAGCCTTCCCGCTCTATGCCGGTCACCGCTTTGCCCAGCTCGAGGCGGACCCGCCCGGTGAGCGAGCGCTCCAAGAACCTGGCCAGGTCCAAGTCGAAACCGGGTAGGACCTGGTCGGTCAGCTCGAGCACGAGCGGTTGGGAGCCGAGGTGCTCGAGGATCGTGGCCGTCTCCATGCCGATGTAACCGCCGCCGATGACGACGGGCCGCTCGGGCAGTTCGAGGTCGGCACCGAGACGGAACAAGTCGTGAGAGGTGACCGCCAGCTCGGCCCCGGGGATGGGGAGCCGGCTCGGGGCCGAGCCGGTGGCCACGACCAGGTGACCAAAGGCGAAGCGCTCGGCCCGGGCCCGCCCGTCAGTAACCTCGATCTCGCCTCCCGAGACGACCTCGGCCCTCCCGGGGACGAAGTGCATTCCCGGGCCAGTCCCTCGGTGCTTGCAGGGCAGCGTCTCTTCTCCATACATGACCTCGCCAGACCGCGCGGCCAGGTGGGCCACGGCCTCTTCTTTGCCACAGCTCATGCTGGGCTATGCCCGATGCGGTCGGTAGGGCCGATGGTCCTAAGGGGTAAGGACCCCCAGGCAGCAACGCTGTCCGCGGAGGCTCGAGCCGTTGGTCGCCTGGTTGTGGTTGGGCAAAGATGTCGAAGCTGGCACAGAGCTCCACGGCCACCAGCACGCAGACGAGGCCGGCCAAGATGCCCTGCTCGGCTATGACCTTGTGGGCCAAGTCCTCCTTGGAGCACCCCCCTCGTCGAACGCCCTCGCCTACCTGGCAGCTCGAAGGGTGACGGCCAGCTCAGCCGCCTTGCCATCTCGTTCGCAAGTGACCTCTTCGGCGACGTCGAGGATCTCATCCAAGAAGGCCTCGTGGGCACCGAGGGCAGGGTCCTCCACTGTGCGCTCTGCGAAGAGCACTGCAAAGCGGGCAAGGCGCCCGTCAGACTTGCGCCGGAGCACCCGGCCCATGCGCTGGACCATCTGGCGGCGCGACCGACTGGCGCCGGCGATCACAGCCAGGTCGGCGGCGGGCACGTCGATGCCCTCGTCCAGGACGCGGGGCGCCACGAGCACGTCCAGAGCGCCGTCGGAAAAGCGGGGCAAGATCTCGGCCCTTTCGCGCGGCGCCATCGCCGAGTGCACGGCGGCGGCACGAAAGCCGCAGCCCGCGAGCACGCCCTTCATCCGCTCGGCGGCCGCGATGCTCTGGGTGAAGACGATCGTGCGTGTCGCGGCACGGATCTCCGGCGCCAGGCGCACCAGAGCCTGGTCCTTAGCCTCGGTGCCCGCGAGCAGCCGGCGCCGCTCCAGCATCGCTCGGCGGTAGCACCGGGCGGCCGAACTGCCCGCCTCGTCGCCTTCGGCCAACGAGGCCACCGAGCGCATGAACGCCTCGAACGGCTCCTCGGGCACCCCGAAGCGCTCGACCAGCACCCTCCAAAGTGCCCTCATTTGGTCCGTAAGGTCCTCGTAAAGTGCCCTCTCGCCCGCCGGCAGCTCCACGCCGACGAGGGCCACGCTGAAGCGCGCCACTATGCCCTCTCGCACGGCACGGTCGTAACCGAGCCTGAAGCACGTGCCCCCGAAGTACGGGTCGAGCCACTCCGCGTTGCCGCCGTCGTCGCGCGCGTAGGTTGCCGACAGGCCGAGCCGGCGTTGGAATCGCTCGTCCAGGGCGAGCCTGTTAAACGAGCTGCCGTAGCGGTGGCACTCGTCCGCGACCAGTAACCCGCCCCGGCGGGTCGGCCTCGTGTCCCGGGCACGGGCGCTGTTCACCACTGCGACCAAGACGTCGTGGCTCGCGAGCGAGTCGCCGCCGCCGGCGCCCATCCGGCCCGCCGCGTGCAAGGCCGGCAAGCGCGTGGCCAGCTGCATGGCCCACTGGCGCTGCAGCTCGACGGTCGGGACCAGCACCACGACCTGGCCGCGCCGGCGGACCTCCTGGAGCGCGGCAGCCACACCGACCATGGTCTTGCCGGTGCCGGTGACGGCCTCGACCACGCCACGCCACCCGCTCCCCTCCCAGGCCCTCAGCGCGTCCTTCTGCCACTCATAGAGCCCCAGGGGCCCCCACGGCGGGGACGACGCCGGCACGGCCGAGGGCGGGCCTGCCCGCTCGCGGGGCGACGAGGCGGCGCCAAAGTGCCGGCCCGGCACCTGCGACAGCGAGCCACCCGGCGCCCTGCCCGCCGGCGCCACGAGCCGCCACCTCGGCGGCGCACTGCTGTTGCGCCGGAACCTCCCGTGGCTCGCGAAGAGGGCGAACAGCACTCTCTCCTCGGCTTCTTCGAGCTCCTCCGCGAGCTCCGCCGCCGTGAGGCCGCCGTGCTCGGCCAGCACGGCCGCGACCTCGTCACCAAGCACGGTTCGAGCCGCTGGTCAGGCCTCGCCGGCGCTGCCCTCTGGCCCGTCTCCCTCCAGGTCCCCGTCGGTGGAAAGGTCGACGTCCAGGCCGCCTACGCTTATCTCGGGGCGGTGGGCCGGGTCGAGACGGCAGAGGTCCCACTCATTGATCCAGGCGCGCACGTACTGTCGCATCCGGTTGGAAGGCAAACGCTCGAGGCCAGGGACGTCGGGGGGGCTCCAGGCAAAGGCCTCTGCATGGATCTGCTTGAGCTGGGCATAGGTACGGTCGAGCTCCTCGCGCCCGGGGGGCTGGAGAGGGAGCTGCTCCCTTTCTATGACCCGCATACCGGCCTCCGCCTGGTTGGCCAGTAGCTCGTCTTCCACCGTCCCCTTGGCGCGGAGCCGCTTGCCGATCAGCTCCCGGTCGTTTTTGCCCACGAGCACCTGGGTTTCGAAGTCGGAGACCGTCGTGAGCACCGCGCAAAGCGGCGCTGCGGGGTCGTCACGGTCACCGTGCACCCAGCGGGCGATCTCCGCGTACGATTTCGCCCTCTGGAGCGCCGTATAGCGCCCGATCAGCTCGGCCTCGTCCAAGAGCACTACCCAGCCGGCGTGGCCCGCCGCCTGCGCCAAGCGGGACACGAAACGGAACCGCTGACGGGACAGGTCGCGCTCCTTCACGGCGGCCAAGCTGTAGGTGGCCGCCGCACCCGCTTCTTTTAGGCGCCGGCGCA
>JAJZYO010000426.1 GCA_021798075.1 Actinomycetes bacterium | reverse complement strand
ACGGAGCGCCCCCAGATCTCCGCGTGGAGCACGTCGGGGTGCCAGGCCGGGAGCACCTGGCCCGGCGCCGTCCGGGCCGGTGGCGCCTGGGCTGTGGCAGCTGATGCAGACAGGGCGAGGGGCACGGCTGCCGCCACCGCCATGGCGGCGCGTCGTTTGGGGTGGGCCCTGAGGTCGATGTCGGGCTCGTCGTGGGACGACGGCGCCCATTGGCCGCCGACTGGTGTCCCAGCCGCTCGGCGCGGTTGTGTCCTTGCCATGTAGGGGCCTATGTCGGCTGGCGCTCCGGCTGCCCCGTGTGGTTGCGTCCTTGCCATGCCCTGTACTGGGACGGCAGGCCTGGCTTATGTCGCAGGGCGGCGAGGGCCCGGCTGTCAGAGGTGCACGTGGGCGCCTTTGATCGGTTTTACTGAGTAGCCACTGCGGACGCATGAGAGAGGAGCAGGCCGATGAGCAACGTCTTCCGGGTTGATGAGGGCAACCTGGCCGAAGTGCTGGCGTGTTACGAGGACAACCGCATTGTTGCCGCTTATGAGCGGGGCGAGCTGACCGGCACGCTCACGAGCATCTTGTTGGGCGAAGAAACGGTCGTCTCGCCGCCCGACGCGACGCTCAACCTCATCGACAGTAGCGACGGCTACGAGGACGGTTTCGTGCTCGTGGTCCACGGCGCCGGCACGACGTCTCTAGGGGCCGGGTTGACGACTGGTTGGCAATCGGCACAGGACGTGTTCCGGCGCACTGACGACGGATGGGACCTGGGTAGGGAGTCGTCGGCGAACGCAGTCCAGTTGGTGCTGGACGAGGCCAACACTTTGTTGCCCATACTGCGCAAGCTCCAGGCATCCTCGTCGATGATGCCACGACGCACGGGGCTGGCCAACCGGCATAGATCCCCCTACATGAACTGCACGGGCCCTGTCTTCGAGCTCGGCGGGGCTCGCATTTACGAGGTGGACTGCTTCGTCTGGCGGTTGCCTGTCGCCCAGCGATCAGGACGCCTCATGTGCGCCAGGCAACCGCCATACCTGCGGGCGGCCCGGGCCGTCTTCTGGGTGGATGAAGACCGGGGGCACCCAAACCGTCCTGTAAGACCAGTCTTTTCCTTGGGCGCCGTGCACGTTGCCGACGATGTGGCCCGAGGCGTCGCGAACCGCCACCCGAGCCCGGCGAAAATGGCCCCGCCTAGCGTGCGGCGCCAAGGTGCGCCCGGTAGGTGCTCCTGCGTGCTTGGCCGCCTCGGCTCGCGTACGGCGCATGTCTATGACCCGGGCCCCCGTCCCGGCGCCCCTCTCGAGGGCGCGCTGAGCCTTGGCCCGCCGAAGCGAACGCACCCACCGCTCGGACCAAGGTGAACCGATCCCGGGCGGCTCGGGTGCCGGGGGCAACCATGCGGCCGCATCGAGCATCACGGCCAAAGCGTCTACGAACGGCGCCATGAGGCAGAGCGAGCGCTTGGCTATGACACAACCGCGCTGGCGGTCGAGATCGTAGGGGGTTGGTCTCTCCGATGAGGGCTCAGCGGAGAGCAACCACACGATTTCGTCTGCCAGGCCGCGGCCGTTTGGGCCAGCCATGAGGACGACCCCGTTCAAGGTGCCGCCCCTGTCATACGCTGCATGAACGATGTTCTTTTGCCAGGAGCCGGGGTCGAGGTCTTTTGGCACGTCGGCGTTCAGCAAGTTGGCGAAGCTCGGAGGACCGGTAAAGTCCTTCATGTCTGGCCACAGCGGGTTGCTCAACCGCATGTCGGCGCCGAAAACAACGAGCACGGCGTCGAAGGGGAGCCGGACTTCGCTCACCATTTCTGGTGGGGGCGCATCCGTCCTGGCCACGGCATCAACCGCCTCGGCTGGCAGGAAGTACGGCTTGGCCATGTATATGAGCAGCACGGGGAGGCTATTGACGCGGATGAAGGTGAACCGTTCCCTTTCCTCGACCATCGGGACAGGCTTGCCCAATGACACCAAGCTGAGGGCAGAACTGAGCGTAGGGATGGACCGCAGCGCCGAGATGTCGCCTGGCTTGTAGAGATCCGGATCGGGCTTCCCTGGGGCCCAGCGCTCGTCGAGGCTCATCAATACGGAATCGTGGCTCGCCAAAGAGACGAGGCGCTCGAGCTCGCGGTGAAAACGAGCTGGATCGACAGGCACGAAGCGGTTGAGGAGCCCGTAGAAGCTGTCGTCGATATCGCGGTACAAGCCAAGAGCCGACTTCTCAGGCATCGGCGCCAGCCGCCATCATTTCACGCAGCTCCTCGTCCCCACGGCAATGGCTCCTTGTCGGCTGGCCCAGCGTCCATGAGGCGGGCCAGCTCGGCCTCGGCCACCGGCCTGCCGGCCCAGGCGTCGACGCCGACGTTGATCTGGTGGCCGCGCTGGCGCCACTTTTCGTGGACGTGGCCGTGCAGCAGCCACTTCCCGGCGTCGACGGGCCGGTGCAGGGCGTACCTGCTCTCGTCTTTGGGTGAGCCGGCGCCGTCGTCTCGGTACGGGAAATGGTGGAGCAGGACGTCCCGGCCGGCGAGCCTCAGCTCGACCGGCGGCCCGACGACCCTGAAGCCGGCGGCCTCGTACTCAGCCACCCACTTCTCGCCGCGCTTGCGGTGCCCGGACCAGCAACGGTCGTGGTTGCCGGGCACCAGGGTCTTCCGGCCCGGCAGCAGTTGGGCCAGGTCCAACGCCTCATAAATCGGCCCGAGGGCGAAGTCCCCGAGCACCCAGACCTCGTCCTTCGGCCCCACCGTCCCGGCCCAGGCTTCGATGAGCGCCTCGTCCAAGTCGTCGGACGAGGTGAACGGCCGGCCGCTGTAGCGGATGATGTTGGCGTGGCCGAAGTGCTCGTCGGCGGTGAAGAAACGGGTCACGGCCGCCCCCGCAGGTACTCGGCGTGCTCCTCGGGCGTCATGACCAGGTCGCTCGGGGGCCGGCCCAGCACGGCGGGCTCAGCATCACGGGGGCCCCAGAGCCGCCGGTGCTCCCGGGCGTCGTCGACGGAGCCGAACGGCCCCACGTACTCGTCCCCGGGAGGCCCCAGGTCGTGGTGGAGGACCAGGTAACAACCGTCGGCAGAGGCCCCGGCAGGGGCGAGCCCGACGCCGAAGTCGTCCATGACAGGGGCCTCG
>JAJZYO010000425.1 GCA_021798075.1 Actinomycetes bacterium | reverse complement strand
GATGAACATGGACGCCTTCCATACGGTGCAGTGGGCTACCGACGCGCTCGACGAGGTCCGCCGTGAGGTGTGGAACCAGGCCCGACGCGAGGGCGGTGACCAGGCATTGGCTGGCCAACTGAAGGGATGCCGGTATGCGCTGTGGAAGAACCCTGAGCGCCTGACCGGCCGCCAGAAGAGCAAGCTGGCATGGGTGGCCCACACCAACGACCGGCTGTACCGGGCGTACCTGATGAAAGAGGAGCTTCGCCTGGCTATTCGCATGAAAGGCGAAGAAGGCGTAGCGCTCCTTGCCCACTGGCTGGCGTGGGCGGCACGCTGCCAGGTCCCCGCTTTCGTCGAGCTCGGCGCTAAGGTCCGTCGTCACCGAACAGCGATCGAGGCGTCTCTTCGCTCGGGCACCTCGAACGCGCTGGTCGAGTCGGCCAACACCAAGATCCGGGTGCTCACCCGCGTCGCGTTCGGGTTCCGCTCTCCTCAGGCGCTCATCGCCATGGCCATGCTCGCAGTCGGCGGTGCCTGTCCCGACCTTCCCGGACGGCCAACCCCTATCGCCTTCGAGCTCACCGCCGCCTGAACCGCGAGGCGGTGCCCCTCCGGGGCGCTCCCAGGCTCACCACCCACGGCCAACGGCCAACGGCAGAGGGGATGCCGCCAGAAAAAAGGGGAGGGGGACGAACCGAGGATGCTGGAGCCGCCTGTGGCGTCCGGGGGCGGCATCCCCTCCGCCACCAGTATGGCTTCGCAAACCTTCACCGGGGCGTCAAGGGGACGCTGCGGGACTCCGACGCCGCCGACGAACACGCCGCTGAACACTTCGGCCGATCGCCACTCACCGGCGGCGTCTCCGTGTCCTCGCTCTTCGCCCCTTGACCCCCCTAGCAAACCGGCTGCAAGACTGACCTCGCAATGCGGCAAGGGCACTGTGCGTCTGGGGCTCACGCCCTCAGCTCGGGCCTGCCTTCGGCGCGGCCGGGGCACTGTGGCAGCGCGAGGGCACCCCCGGAAACGTCAGAAGACTCCGAAAAAGTACCGTCACCGCGAACAGCTCGATGGTGAACAACATGATGATCCAGTAGCCGAAGGACACGAGCGAGCTCACGTGGTGCTCGGTCCCGTAGCCGAGGATCAAGAACCCGAGGCCTTCTAGGACCGCGATAGGTGCGCTGTGGGACAGCAGGTAGCGCACCCAGGGGTGGGTGGCGAACACCCGCGTGCACAAGATGAGGAACAAGAGGGCCGACGGCAGCATGAGCGCGTGGTAGAACCACGTCATAGACACGGTCAAATCGCCGTTGTTCACGTGGCTGAGCCAAGGGACCGTGACAAAGGTCGCCACGGCGATGAGCACGATCCAGGCTGTGAGGAGCCGGGCCATGAGCGAGGAGAGGGCGTTTAGCCTCGGCTCCGAAAGGTCCGGCCCAAACGTTGTGGTTGGCACAGCGGCTGTTGTCATTTGGTGTTCCTTTCCTTGTCTTTCCTTGTTCACGGCTCTCAAGCGGCTAGCCCTATCGCGGCCATCAGCACCACCACTAGGTAGGCAGTCACCAACCTGACCAGCCGGGGGGCCAGGGCCGGGTGCCAGGGGAGCAAGGCCGCCACGCCGACGATGGCCAGCGACGCCACGCCGACCAACGCAGCCACCCACACCGCTCCCGTGCCTCTCGTGAAGGCGAGCCCAGCGCCGGCTGCAGCCCCCATCACTAGCCCCGAAGTCCCTGACGCGACCGCCAAGGTTGCCGGGTCCCAGACAACCGGGGCCATGGGTAGCCCGGTAGCGGCGTAATCGTCGCGGTAAAGCGTCGCGATCGCCCACATGTGGACCGGTACCCACGCGGCGGCCGTCGTCGCCCCTATGAGCAACGCTGGCGCCGACACGGGCACGCTTACCGCTGCGTAGCCCGCCCAGAGAGTGAGCGGGCCCACGGCGCTGCCGAGCACGATGCTCCACGGCGTGGACCGCTTGGTGAGGGCGCTGTAGACGACCACGTTGTCGAGGAGCGCAAAGCCGAGGAACAGCAGGGGCATGGGGCCCAGCGCCCGTGAGCAAACCGCCAAGGGTTGCAGCGCTGCGGACGCTTATCTGGCCGCTCGGCAGTGCCCGTCGGCGCGTGCGCGCCATGACTGCGTCGATGTCCCGGTCCAAGAGGTTGGTCCAGCACTCGGCACCGGCAGAGAGAAACGCCACCGCCAGGGCTGCGCCGCCAAAGCGCCAGAACGGTGTTGCCCCCGTGCGCGCTGCCGCGAGGACGCTCCCCGTGAACGCGACCAGTACAAAGGTGAGGGCGATGTGGGGCTTCACAAAGGCGAGGTAGGTGCGTACGGCGGCTGCTGGCCGCTCGGCCGGCACCAGGGCCGCATGGCCCACCTGAGAAACCTGAAGTTGGGCCATATGACAATCCTGAGGCCCGTGAAATGGCGCGGGGCAGGGGCAAAGGTCCCAAGTACCGGCGTACAATGTCACATGGCGAGATGACGTTGCCTTTCGTTACGGCGCCGCCTATGATCCTTGGTGCGTAGGGCTTTGGTTCTCCGGAAGGGGTGGAGGATGGACTTCGATGGTTCTCGGAGCGTTGCTGCCAGTGGCGACGCCGTTTGGCAGGTAGTGTCAGACGCCGGCCGGCTTGCCGACTGGCTCCCGACGGTGGCAGCGGCCCGGGCCAAGGCTGCAGAAAGCGTTGAGCTCGAGGGGGAGTCCCACGGCCACCCTTACAAGGTGACCAGCCCGTGGAGGACAAATGAAGCCACCCGGACACTGGAGTGGGGCGACAGCGCCGGCGACGGTTACCGCGGCTCCTTGCGGGTCGTAGGACAGGCGTCCGAGCCAGCTCAGGTGCAGGTGCACGTGAGCGTGCCCGATGAAAGGGTCACTTCCTCCCCTGAGGGCGAGGCGGTGATCCGCCGGGGAATGGAAGAAGCTCTCGACCGGCTGAGCGCTTTGGCGGCCCGCTAGACCCCGGACCGGCAAGCATCGCTCGCCGCGACTCAACCCAGGCCAAACGCAATCGTCCACCGAAATAAAAGACGCCCCAGGGCCACGGGGGGCACGGGGAAGCGGTCCGCGCACACGCACTTCTAACTGACGGTGTTCCCCGTTTAGCAGCCCGGCAGGGCTATGGGGCCCGAT